>DATEPO010000082.1:0-9436 GCA_035273145.1 Nitrospiraceae bacterium | reverse complement strand
ATTGCAAAGGCGCCTCGTCGCGCAACCAGCTCACACTGCCCAACACGATCGATCAATGTGCGCATAATCGGATCGCCATCTCTGAGATGGCGGCATGCGGCACGATGATAGAGGTCGATTCGAGGCATTGACAAGCGGCGTGGAGACCTCGTGCTAGGCAGAAGAAGGGCCATCGCGGTTTATCGACAGCGCCTTGCCGGACCGTGTGCGCCGACAGGGGTGAGCCAGACATAATCGGCAATGCCATCGTGCAGCAATTCTCGAACCTCCTCTGGATGATCGGGCTGAAACGATGTCATATAGATCGTCTTCTGTGTGATGTCGCCGCCCCGCTTGTGGAGTACCCGATTGGGAACCGGCAATTGGTATTGAATATGTCCTCCTCCCGTATAGCTGACAATCGGACCGGGAATGAAGGCACTGTCACCGGAGACGGAACGCAGGAACCCGTGAATCGTTTTCGCCATGCCTTCATCGCGGAACATCGACGCTTCATACATCCGCTCGTAGGCGTCTTGCGGCAGACCTCCGTGGCACAGTTGAAGCTGTCGCAGAATCACGTCCCGATACACCGTATCTTCAACAATCGGCTCGTCCTTCATCCCCCAGGTCATCATCTCAGGATCGTGGATGGCCTTTTTCCAGCCTTGCGCGGCAACCTTGCGAACCAGCGGCCGCGGTGGATTGAGCGCTAATAAAGGGACGTGATGATTGCGGGCAAAAACGACGAGCGGCTCATAGTCCTGGAACGTCCCACCCCAGTTCTGATCCCAATGCACGTCCTTCAGAAATCCATCGCGCGACAGTCCGGCATTCGTTCCGTATTGAGTCAGAGCGGCCTGCCCATCCCATCCGAACATTTCCATCGCCAGAACGGGATGTCGTCCGTTCTCGATCATCCCACGTAACACTTGCAACGCCGCTTCAATATGCCATTCGTTACGATGCTCCTCCCCAAGATAAATGACATCTTGCGTGGACAGCACGGTGATCCACTGCTCGAACGGGATAGGGTGCCCGCTTTCCACATCCAAAATTTGCCAGACGTCGAAATGCCGGCTTGATGGCTCTTCTGCGGCAGAAGAGTGCGTAGAGCAGACAATTAGGAATCCAAGCAGAAGTATTTTGGCAAGCGTGACGTGCGACATGACGCAAATAGTTCCTCTGGGTAGCATAGGCACTTGTTCAACGGCATGTGATCTTTGCTATGTAGCACAGAGACTTTATTTTACCTTCCCGTTCAGCAATATGGTTTGTTATCCTCTCGCCATGAATATTGATCCCCAGCGAGCGGCGCAGTTCAAAGCCGCATTGCAGCAGGCCAAAGACTCCAACCGTGAGGCGTGGGAGTCTTCAACAAAGCTGGTCGGGCACGCCTCGATTGCCGCCACGCTACATCGTCTGGTGCAGGCGATTCAAGTATCCGATCAACCGGCTGACCTGAAAGATATGTTGATGCGCAGCCTGTCGGAGCGATTGGGCGGCACGATTCAGCAGACTCAAGGAGAATCACTCAAACAGTTGACCGGTCTGCCGACAACAAAAGCGGTGCGAGCGCTCTGTCTCCTGTTCGGCCTTGCCGGTCCTGCTAAAAACTCCGCGCCTTGCTCCTCATGGCATCCGACGCAAATTGAGGCGTTTCTTCGTTCGCACCGCAATCCCTATGACCTCTTGCTGGATATCGATGTGGCTTCCGTGCTGGATTTGGGAGCTGGCGATCTCTCCTTTGCCGTAGAATTGGCCGAACAATACATACCGCGGCTCCAACAGCAACACCGCAAACTGGTCCTGCATGCCGTCGATCGATTGCAACCCGGCTCCCGTCTCGGCGGCCGCCTGCACGCTGATCCTCGTGTCATCAAGAAACTCAGAGGATCACATGAAGGGCCTTCAACCCTCGAGTTCGAATTTTGGGGCGATCAGGACATGTTTGATCTGGAGAAGAACAAGCATGTCTGGTCCTGCTACACCATCGTGACGTGCCATGGGCCGGCCACCCCTACGTTTGCATATGAGCCGACACGGGTATCCCCTCAACTTATTGAAGCCGACCTGAAACGCACGAAGGGCTCATTTCGCCGTATTCGCATGGAAAGCGAAGAGGCATTGGAAGTTGATCATGGGGGACGCTCATTGCTCTTTCCCCCCTGGAAGTTCGACATCAAAGGTCCCTTGGCCCTACTGAACGTGATTGCACAACGAAGCAAGTGCTGTCTATTGACAGCAGTCGACACGCAGGTCTTTTGGGAAATTCTCGCGCAACTATTCGAAGACCCCCGGGTGCGGCCCTCGGATGTAATCTTCACATCCGAGACACTTCCCGAGGTGTTTGGCCGGCGCTACGCCGAACTGACCGCCCTGCCGATTGGAACGTCGGTTGCCTTGTCGGACCTTGGGGAGCTACGGTCCTCCTTCCCGATTGGAGTCTCGGACAAGAATGCGAATCGTCGATCGTATCGATTCCGTTTTGTCGAGATCCGCCGAGGAGACGTCTTTGACGACATTCCTGCCGGCCAAACCGCACGGTTGTTCAAAACGATGACGGAAGAACCCCCGCCGTGGTTCATCCTGCTCGTCCCCGAGCCGCTTCAAGGTTAAATTGACGCTCTACCGGTCGTTTGCTAGACTTTTTCCACATCCCCTCGTACGTCACCTTTTAAAGTGATACCGTTGAACACGCCTCATAAAATACGACTGCTCAAGACGAACATCGAACGCGTCGTCAAGGGAAAGTCGCAGGTGATCGAATGGGCCATCGTGTGTTTGCTCGCCCGCGGGCATCTCTTGATCGAAGACGTGCCTGGTGTCGGCAAGACGACGCTAGCTCATGCATTGGCACGTTCTGTTGATTGCTCGTTTAAACGGATCCAGTTCACCAGCGATCTCTTGCCCTCCGATATTCTCGGCATTTCGGTCTTTAACCGCCAGAAGCAAGCGTTCGAATTTCTGCAAGGTCCCATATTTGCCAATATTGTTTTGGCGGATGAAATCAATCGAACGACTCCAAAAACGCAAAGCAGCCTATTGGAGGCGATGAATGAGGCGCAGGTCTCGATGGACAACGAGACACGGACGCTTCCGTTGCCGTTCATGGTCATCGCGACACAGAATCCGGCAGAGCACCATGGCACCTTTCCCCTGCCGGAATCGCAGCTCGATCGCTTCCTCATGAAGATTCGCATCGGCTATCCCGATCTTGCAGCCGAAAAGGAAGTGCTCGATCGGCCTGCGATGCTTCACCCGGCCGAAGAATTGGACCCGGTCCTGACCGCGCAAGACGTTCTCGAATTGCAACATGACGTCGAAAAGGTCCGCCTGGACGACAGCTTGCTGGAATATCTCTTGACCATCGTCTCTCTGACTCGACGGAGCGAGTTTCTCTCGCTTGGAGTCAGCACGCGTGGAGCCGGAGCACTGTCGAGAGCGGCGAAAGCCTTGGCATTCTCCCGTGAACGGCATTATTGCATTCCCGACGATATTAAAGAATTGGTCCCCATCGTGCTTCCTCACCGTGTGACGCTCAAGGTGACGCAAGGCCTGCGCAATTATCGGTCCGACGAAGCCGAACAGGTTATTCGCGATATCGTCGAATCGGTTCCCGTCCCGCTGTAATGTGCCACAGCAATCGGTGTACGATTTTCATCCGAGGGAAGCGTCCTCGGTCTTGCTCTAGTCGTGGCTGACGGCAGACCCTATGCCTCTCCTTTCGTTTCGCACATTCTTTCGCTGGGCCTCCCGAAATCGTTCCATCCGTCTCACATCGGAAGGCATTCGTTTCGTCTTGCTCTCAGTGGGCATCGGTGTCGCATCGCTCAATACAGGCAATAATCTTCTCTATCTGCTCTTCGCAATGATGCTCAGCCTAATTGTCATATCGGGCATTCTCTCAGAGCGGTGTTTCAAGCAGGTCCAGGTCAGCCGGCGTCTGCCGCCAGCCCTTTTCGCCAATCAGGCTGCAACGGCAGCGTTTGTGATTGCAAACCGGTCGTCTCGCTTACCGGTGTTTTCCTTGCGCATCATGGATCTCATCGAAGCGACCGCCGTGAACCGGGGCATTTATCTACTTCATTTATTCCCCGGAGCCAGTACGACTCAGTCTTATCCCCTTCTCGTGAAGCGGCGGGGGCCGTATGTGTTCGAGGGTATCAAGCTTTTTACGCGCTTTCCGTTCGGTTTATTTGTGAAAGCCGCTACATTTCCTCTTCAAGAGGAAGTCATGGTCTATCCTGAGATCAAGAATCTTTCACGGGTTCTCTTCGATGACGTGTCGATGGTGGGACATGACCAAGCACTAATCCAACGTGGGCAGGGAACGACGTTGCACAATCTTCGGCTCTACCAACCCGGCGATGACTCACGGGCGATTCATTGGAAAACGACCGCGAGGAAGTCGCTGTTGATCGTGCGTGAAACAGAGGCGGAAGATCAGCGCCACGTAACGATTGTGTTGCATACACACGTTTGCGATGTGCCGGATGACTCAGACTCTCATGCACTCTTTGAGAGGGCCGTTTCGCTTGCGGCCTCTTTGGCCGTCTTGTTTACCGAACGGATGTATGAGGTTCGGCTTGTCGTCGGCGAGCAGGTCCTTGCCTATGAGATCGGCGAAGCCCATCTCGCTCGCATGCTGTCCCTCTTAGCGGTGTGCCGGCCGATCTCCGAGACCGCATCACAACCGACGGGGCCGTTACAACTCTCGGAGTCATACGGCAATGAGCTTACTATCCACGTGCTCGCATGCCTTGACCCGCGTGCCACTTCGACCACATATGGCGCCAGTCGCGTGCTACTGGCCTCTGAATATATGGATCTATGACGCTTCAACGAGCGGTACGAGTGAGTGCAAAGCTGCTGACGTTGGTCGCGTTTTGCGCCCTTGCGGGAACGGGGAAGTTGCCCTCGGTCTTGGTGATCGGTGGGTTCCTTGCCTTGGCCGTCGGTTTCGCACAAGAATTTGCGCCAAGCTCGCGGTGGAGCTCAGCCCGCTTTCCACGACCAATATGGAATGGAACGCTTGTAATCGCGTGCCTGGTCACCGTCGCAGATTTTATTTGGGGCACGCAACAAGCTCTGCAGGCCAGCCTGTACGTTCTCGTGTTTCTCATGGCGAACAAGGTTCTGGCGCTCTCTCAACTGAAAGATGTGCCGCAGCTCTTTGTCATCGGCTTTCTTGAGTTTTTATCGGCAGCCGTCCTGACGGTCGATTTCTGGTATGCGGCGGCTTTTGTGGTCTATCTGCTCACGGCCATTTGGGCCTTGCTCATGTACCACCTCAGTTGTGAAGCAGTTCAGAGCATGAGCGTGGCCGATGAAAGGTGTCTGATCCTCATGCCTGTTCCGCTGACGGCGCGGTTCTTTTGGACAACGAATGCGATAGCCGTCGCCGCACTCGTAGTGGCTAGTGGTATTTTCTTAGTGATGCCCCGGACAGGGTTTGGATTCTTTCAACAGGCCAATGGCACGCCTATTCGGACCTCCGGGTTTTCAGAGAAAGTCGACCTAGGCGTCATTGGTACGGTGAAACAGGATGCCACGTTAGTCATGCGTGTGCAGTTTCCTGAGCTGGAGGGGGAACCGGCGGACCGTATGTATTTGAAGGGAGCGTCCTTCGATCATTATACGGGGCAATCCTGGACCAATACCTTCTCCAGGCGACGATTATCTGCCAAGACGGAAGATGGCCTTTTCGAAATTGGTTCCAATCGAGCGCCCTTGCGAAACGCTCGACGGGTGAACCAAGACATTTTGCTGGAACCTCTCGATATTTCCGTATTGTTCGGTCTCCCATTTGTGAGTGAAGTACGGGGGCCTTTTGCCTCGCTGGAGACGGATAGCATGGGTGGTCTCTGGCTGCCTCATGCTCTGCCACGTCGGCTCCAGTACGCCATAACGTCGATACCAACCCATCTATCAAATGAGGATCGCCAGGGCGACCTCTCTGACTATCCACCCGAAATCAAAAAGCGATTTCTGCAACTTCCTTCGATAGATCCTAACGTAGCCGGCCTCGCACATGCCTTGACACGAGATATCACAACGCCATACGGAATGACGATCGCAATCAAGCAGCACTTGCTCTCTCACTATGCTTATAGTCTCGACGTCGGCTCGATGCTCAGTGCCAGTCCATTGGAGGAATTTTTGTTCATCCGCAAAACCGGCTATTGCGAGCACTATGCGACAGCTATGGTCGTGATGTTGCGCGCCGTCGGCATTCCCGCTCGCTTGGTCACGGGATTCCTTCCCGGCGAATGGAATGATTTTGGCCATTACTACACGGTGCGTCAGCAGGACGCGCATGCCTGGGTTGAAGTCTGGTTTCCTCATTCAGGATGGATCACCTTCGATCCGACTCCGAGCGTCATGAAGACGTTCAGCAACCCGCTGGTTAAGCAAGTCGGGGGCATGATCGATTCAATTCGACTCAAATGGGACCGCTTTGTGATTCACTATAGCTTTTACGATCAAATGACGGTCGCACAAGGCGTGCGAAATCAGGGAGAGAGTGTACGGGCTTCCATTACGAATATAATGGCCACGCTCAAAAACTGGAGTGCATTGCGATGGGAATTGGGGACGGGGCAAATATCTCTCCCTCCTTGGATGTCTTCGGTGGCGGTCCTCCTCTGCGCATTGTTGCTTCTATCCATGAATGCTCTCTTGAGGAAGCGAACGACCAAAGCAGCTTTTCTCAATAGAGATATGGCCGCTATCCACATGTATGAACGAATGCTGGCTGTCTTAGCTACACGTGGGGTGAACAAGCCCCCGGGGACTACACCATTGGAGTTTAGCAAGCGGATTTGGCAGGAGTATCATGCGGCAGGTCCCCTCGTTCAGGAATTGACCGTCCTGTATTATCGAGTTCGATTCGGCCATGAACCGCTTTCGCAATATGACCTTCAGCAAGCCGAGGAACTCCTGATGCGACTTCCCGGTGTCCCGAGATAAAACTTCCTTCGCAACCGGCAATAGATAAGCGTGCCAAAGTTGCTGCACTATTTCGATGGCCCATTTATGGGATATCGGGGTGTGTCAATTGACCGAGACAGTGCGTGCAATCGGGAGCTTCTCCCTCGATGTGCCCAAAAGAACGGTGAATGTCCATACGAGAATGACGCAACCCCCGAAGACCACGATGGGAAGTACGACGATTCCGACGAAGAATGGCTGGCCGAGATAGAAAGACAGCGGCGCTGAAAGTATCTTAATCAGGGGCATGTGACAGAGATAGACGCCAAGGGTCAAGCGGCCGATCCGTGGCAATATCGTATCCTTTCCGAGGTTCGGCCATGCCAAGCCCAGAAAGAACATACCGAGTGCGAACACAATTGCACATGTGTAATAAGGGAACCCCCAGAGCGAAAGGCCCGCTGTCACTAGAAGAATCTCCACGACAGCAGCAATGCAAACCGTCGCAAGAGCCGCGAAGAACGAAATGCTGAGACTCCGAAGAGCGCAGAGTGATCCAATTCCAACGCAGAGAAGACCTAAAAGGATACGATCTGAAACTTCTGAAGGTGATTGAGCATATATCGCGATGAGCACAACAGTGATCGGGATTGATATCCACGTCAGACGAAGGTGAAGAAACACATTCTGAATACACAAGGCGATTATGAGCGAAAGAATAAACCAGAGATGAGGCCGAAACAGATATGCAAGAGGATGGTCTATAAATTGATTCCAACTGGTCCGTCCTTGCCAATATAACGTTCTGATGAACCCGTATTCCTCGATGTCGGCAAGAGGATTATGAGGAGCACATGCATCGATGATATGCCAAACCAGCAAAAGCGACACTAGTCGTATTACGTAGCGGCGCACTGTCTTGGAGCCAGGATGCCAGCCGCGAGTGAAGAAGTAACCGGAAACGATAAAGAAAAAGGGCACGGCCCAGCTATAGCATTGTTGGAGTACCCAGACGATTGCCCTATGTGCTGTTGTGAATGATTCAGTGGGGAGTTCAAAGTTGGTATGAATCGCGACGACAGTTAGCATCGCAAGAACGCGCAACGTATCCATCCCAGCTTGCCGGGACGTTTGACTGTCAAATCCCGACACTCCCTGATGCCTGGAAAACCTCATCGTAAAAACACATTTAATTCGAGCGCGTTTGAACTCAGGTAAGTCACCGCGAACATCCGACACCGATTACCAAAACCAGAAGGATATACGGCGAGATTCATTTCAACTATTTAATGGAAGCATCTCTATCACTGAGGCAGGACGACCAAATCAGAACGAATAATCTTTCCTGCACTTGTTGTGTATCGGGATCCAGAGTAAGCGACAAGCTAACAGTTGAGCCATTGAAGTGCTGTCCGAACTGATTGCTATAAAAGAGTACGAGGACGGCTTACGCAGTAACAATAATTCGTAGCCGCTCTGCCAACGGGCGCAGTAGGTTACCTTCAACATGCTTGTTGCTTGCGGCTGAATAGCCTTACTCTTGCTGTTCAAGAGACAATTCGCATCTCACATAATAGCGGTGGCCGTACGCTTAGGCGGCTTCTTCAATAGTAAGGCTCTTCAGAAATAAATTGGCAGAAAGAGATTCGAGAGGATCAAATCCGAAACTTATAGCTTTGCAGATGTGGAAAGGTGATTTATGCGTTCCAGAGCATATTGGACTTGGAGCGGGAAACGGGATTTGAACCCGCGACCCTCGCCTTGGCAAGGCGATGCTCTACCACTGAGCTATTCCCGCTCACTAGCGTGGATTAGAAAAGAGTGCGGATTTTACTGGTCGACTACAGGTAAGTCAAGTCGCATAGAAGAGCCTCAGCGTAGCTTCCTCTGATTCCGAACGCTTCTTAACACACCGATATGGTAACAGCCTTCCATTGGTAGTTACGATTCTGTAACGTCACTGCTGGATTACAACGCACCGTTTTTATTAGCTTTCAGTAAACTCTCGTTGAACAACGCCCTTTTAGAGTTACCGAAAAGAAGCACCCATTGAACTGCGTGGAAAGCTATTGCAGAAACGCATTTGAATTGTGTGTTTATTCAGCATCTTGCAAGCACAGACCACCGCAGCTAAACACGGTGCGCTTATTGCATTTCCTCCCCCGTGCTTTTCCTTTGCAACCTCTTATTTCATTGCAATTCGAAGAGAAGCAAATTTTCGCTACAGGAGGTGATTTGAAGGTCTCGCGTTTCTTTTTGCAGTCATTAGATATGCTGGAACAGCCAGCACTCAATTGAGGAGGTGTTCGGATGTTTTTGTCACGGCGACAATTTTTAAAGGTCTCGGCCGGCACAGTAGCGGCGGCGGCCATTGCGGATAAGGCTCTGGCGCTGACAGCGCTGCAACCGGTCATTGAAGTGGGCAATCCCCTTGGGGAGTACCCGGACCGCTCCTGGGAGCGGGTCTATCATGACCAGTATCGGTATGATTCGTCCTTTACGTGGTGCTGCTCGCCCAACGATA
>DATEPO010000081.1:0-4825 GCA_035273145.1 Nitrospiraceae bacterium | reverse complement strand
TTCAGGCCTCCTTCAACAATACCATTGTGACCATTACCGATATGAGCGGGAATTCCATCGTGTGGGCGAGTTCAGGAAATCAAGGCTTTAAAGGGTCCCGCAAGAGTACTCCCTTCGCTGCTCAGCGAGCGGGAGAAGCGGCTGCCAAAAAAGCCATGGAACATGGGATGCGCCAGGTCGATGTCTATGTCAATGGTCCTGGGTCCGGTCGAGAGTCTGCCATTCGCTCACTGCAAAGCGCGGGACTACGGATTAATCTTATTCGTGACGTGACGCCCATTCCTCATAATGGATGCAGGCCGCCGAAGCGAAGACGTGTATGACGTTCATCGTTTAACGTGAATCGAAAGCAACGGTTCTCACGTTTAACGACTAACGATTAACGAAGAGGGAGGACGCAGTGGCTAAGTATCGAGGTCCAGTCTGTCGGCTCTGTCGACGCGAGGGCGTGAAGTTGTTTTTGAAAGGCACTCGCTGCATGACGGAGAAATGCGCGGTGGAGCGCCGAAGCTATCCACCGGGTCAGCATGGGCAAGGCCGCCAGCGATTGTCGGACTATAGCGCCCAGCTTCGGGAGAAGCAGAAGCTGAAACGAATCTATGGTCTGCAGGAACGCCAATTCCGTGGTCTCTTTGAACATGCGGAGCGAAAGACAGGTGTCACCGGTGAACATTTACTGAAACTCCTGGAATGCCGCCTGGATAATGTCGTGTATCGGCTGGGATTCTCTGCGTCCCGCAAAGAGGCTCGGCAGTTGATCAACCATGGGCATCTGATGGTGAACGGCCGCAAGTCCGATGTGCCGGCCATGCTGATGAAGGCAAACGATGTCGTCCAAGTGAGGGAGCGCAGCCGCTCGCTCATTCCGATTCAAGCCGCGTTGGATGCAGTGGATGGCAGAGGTATTCCGAATTGGTTGGAACTAGATAAAGGGGCCTTCAAAGGAACGGTCCGAAGCCTGCCGACCAAGGATGATATTGCGTTGCCCGTGAATGAACAGATGGTCGTGGAGCTCTACTCGAGATAATCTATCTTCTGTCCGAGCCATTCTAGACGGCTGGAGCTTATGCATCTGCTCATGCATCTGCATCTGATTGAGGCGAAGGGGGAACTATGATTAAGGGCATGAAGGATTTCCAGATCCCGATGCGGGTTGAGCCCGAGAAGGATACACTGACTCCGCTTTACGGGAAATTTACCGCTGAAGCGTTCGAGAGAGGATTTGGCACGACCATCGGCAATTCCTTGCGCCGCGTGTTGCTCTCATCGTTGACCGGTGCGGGAGTCACCACGGTACGCATTGAGGGAGTCCTCCACGAGTTTTCGACGATCCCGGGGGTGACCGAAGATGTTACGGGGATTATTCTCAATGTCAAAAGCCTTCGGTTTAAGTTGCATACGGATAAAGCGAAAACCATCAGATTGCGCAAGAAAGGGCCCGGCGAGGCCAAGGCCTCCGACATCATTCATGACGCCGACATCAGTATTTTGAATCCGGACCTACACGTCGCCACGCTGGATAAGGAAGCGACGTTGGACATGGAAATGGTCGTCAAGCCGGGGCGTGGCTACGTGCCGGCCGAGCGGAACAAAGAAGAAGGGTTGCCTATCGGAGTGTTGGCCGTCGATTCCATCTATTCTCCTGTCAAACGCGTCAATTTTCATGTCGAAAATGCGCGTGTCGGTCGCATTACCGATTACGATAAATTGACGTTGGAGATCTGGACGGACGGCAGCTTGTCTCCGCGCGATGCGCTCTCGGAGGCCGCCAGTATTTTTCGTGAGCATCTCGATATCTTTATCCATCCGGAAAGCACCGGCGAAGCAAAGTCGGACCAACGGAAAGATGATGAGCAGAGCGCGATGAACAAGAATCTGTTCCGGAGCGTCAATGAGCTTGAGTTGTCCGTTCGCGCAGCGAATTGTCTGAAAAACGCCAATATCAAGACCATCGCCGACCTGGTCCAGAAGAGCGAGATGGAAATGTTGAAGACGAAGAATTTCGGCAAGAAATCATTAAATGAGATCAAGGAAATCCTCACGGAAATGGGTCTTGGTCTGGGGATGAAACTCGATCAGATTCCGGCTGGACAGGGTAGCGCCAAGCTGGAGCCATAAGAAGAGGGCACTGTGCGGCACAGAAAAAAAGGACGACAGTTAGGACGAAATACCAAGCATCGCCGGGCCTTGTACCGAAGCCTGGTGACCTCTCTGCTCGAACATGAGCGGATTGAGACTACTGAAGCGAAGGCCAAAGAAGTCCGGGGCTTTACAGACCGGATGATCACCCTCGGTAAGGAGGGTGACCTGCCGGCTCGTCGGCGCGCCTTACGTTTTCTGAGAAGCAAGGCCGTCGTCTCTAAATTATTCAGCGACGTGGCCGGTAGATTTCGTGAGCGTAACGGTGGCTATACTCGAATCATCAAGACCCGCCGACGCCTCGGGGATGCCGCAGAAATGGTCGCCATCGAACTGGTGATCAAGGAAACCGGAACTGAAAAGGCGAAAGTGGGCCAGCCCGGCCCTGAGAAGGGAACGAAGAAGACGTCTTCGGAGCCGGCTCAATCTTAGGATGACGTCTGGACGATTGACGCAATCGTCAGGTCCTCTATTTATCAAGCATATGCAGGCGCCGCGCGGTCTTCCGCGCGGCGCCTTGTATTTTCAACCGCTCTTTCCAGAGCACGTGATGGGTGGGCCAATCTCACCATTGACTTGGCTTGGCCTTCTTCCTAGACTCCGCTCATGTCAAAGCTGAACGAAGAACAATTGGTCGACGAATTGGCGAAACTCTTCGGCATCGATCCGGAGTACTACGATATCTTCGGCCAAAGGCACGTTCCTAGTATCGAAACGAAGCGCGCTATTTTGACGGCGATGGGAGTCCGTACTGCGACGCACGAGCAGATGACTGAGGAATTGGCGGCAGTCCATGAGGCAACATGGCGACAGCCCTGTGAGTCTATCCTTATCCAGCAGGTGGGAATAGATGGCACCTGGTCCTTCCGAATGTCAGGGGAAGAGAAAGAATACAACGTCGTTTATATTGAATGGTCGATTCGAGATGAGGCCGGCCGCTCTGTGCTGAGAGAAAAGGTCGGTCCTGGATTGGAGCCTGCCGAGCGTATTCTTTTCCATGACGTCCATTATTGGAAATTTGATGTACCCTTACCGGCGAATTTACCTGTCGGCTATTACGATCTCACGGCGGCAGGCACGTCATCTTCATCGCGTCGGGTGCAAGGCTCGCTTCGCCTCATTATCGTGCCGCCGCAATGTTACCGGCCGGCTCCGGTTGAAACTGATGATCGTCTCTGGGGCGTATCACTGCAACTCTACGCACTGCGGTCGACGCATAATTGGGGAGTCGGCGACTTTACCGATCTGTTCCACTGGATGGAGTGGGCTGCGACGGACTTGGGGGCCGGCATCATCGGATTGAACCCGCTACATGCTCTTAAAAATACACGTCCATATCATATCAGCCCATATTCTCCAGATAGTCGCTTCTATCTCAATGCTCTCTATGTGGATGTGACACAGGTTCCTGAATTCCAAGAGTCGGTGGAGGCTCAAGGGATTGCCGGCCAAGAAGGGTTTCTCTCTTGTCTGGAAGCACTAAACAAGAGTGATACGGTTGACTATGAACGAGTTGCCGCTGTGAAGCGGCAGGTACTGAACCTCCTCTTTGCGACGTTTGAACAGCGCCATTTCCGAAAAAAGGGCGATCACCTTGTCCCCTGTACCACACGGGGTGAAGACTTTGCGCAGTATCTTCAGCGCGAAGGCCCTGCACTTGAAGCGTTTGCACTGTTTCAAGCGCTCCATGAGAAATTCTCGCGGGAGTCACCCCCGCAATTAATCTGGCAGGATTGGCCGGAAGCCTACCGGCATCCTACTTCAATCGCAAGCCAGGAATTTCGAGCGATGCATGAACGCCAGATTCGTTTTCATCAATATGTGCAATGGGTGGCACATCAGCAATTGCGACGCGTGCACGAACGGACGCGTGAGCTCGGCATGCCGATCGGGCTCTATCACGACTTGGCGCTGGGAAGCGACCGAGGCGGAAGCGATGCTTGGATCTTTCAGTCCGTCCTGGCCCTAGGTGCCGATTGCGGCTGCCCGCCTGACGCCTTCGCGCCCGAAGGGCAGAATTGGGGACTGCCGCCCGTGAATCCGCATGCCCTCCGTAGGACCGGCTATCGAATGTTCATCGATCTGTTGCGGAAAAATCTGCAGTATGGAGGCGCCATTCGGCTCGATCATGTCATGGCGCTCTTTCGACTCTTCTGGATTCCACGTGGGCTTCCGCCCTCGGCCGGCGCCTATGTTCAATATCCCTGGGAGGACTTGCTCGGTATTCTCGCGCTGGAAAGCGTGCGCCATCGTGCCGTCATCGTCGGCGAGGATTTAGGGACCGTGCCGGATGTTGTGCGGGACAAGTTAAGCGCGGCAGGGGTTTTGTCCTACCGAGTGTTTTATTTTGAACGGGGCGACGACGGTGAATGGAAGCGGCCTGTCATGTATCCTCGGCAAGCGCTCGCGGTCGTCACGACTCACGATCTTCCCACGCTCGCCGGCTTTTGGTCCGGTGAAGATCTGCGCGTTCGCGAACGCCTGGGTTTCTATCGTGACGAATCCGCATATCGCCGAGCAGTAGACGAGCGTGAACGAGAAAAGGCGGGCATTGCTCGTGTGTTACGGCATGAAGGAGTCTGGCCGCCGGGTGTCGATGAAACCGAGGCTCTTCATCAACCGCTGTCGTCTGAGCTCATGTGCGCCATTCATCTCTATGTCGCTCAATCGCCGTCGTCGCTCATGC
>DATEPO010000080.1:0-6438 GCA_035273145.1 Nitrospiraceae bacterium | reverse complement strand
CTATCTGGGGACCAAAGGTGCGCTGGAACAGTTCACCAAAGGCCTCGCCCATGAACTGGCGCCTAAAGGGGTCACAGTCAACACCGTATCTCCAGGATTCACGGAAACAGCGATGTTGCCCGATGCGTTTCGCGAGACGGGCGCGCAGATGTCCCCGTTAAAACGATTGGGCACAGTGCGGGATATAGCGGACATCGTGGCATTCGTGGTGAGCGAGAAGGCTCGCTGGCTGACGGGACAGAACCTCCACGCAAGCGGCGGAATCGTGATGTGAGGATCGCGGGTTCTCAAATCAATTGCGGCTCGTGCGATATACGGATATACGATAGAAAGGTGAGTAATGCGATTGTCCGAACAACGCGACAAGACGTCCCCCGTCACCGCGCTCGTCGTCGTGGCCCTGCTGCTGTGGCTCGCACTGGTAGTGTTCCTCGGGGCGCACGGCGGTTTTTCCAGAGCGCCGGGGGCATGGCCATTCCCGATCCTTATCGGCGTCACCGTCCCCCTTCTGGTCTTTCTGGCCATATTCCGGGTATCGCGCACGTTTCAACTCTTTGTGTTAACGGTTGACCTTCGTCTTGTGACCGGTATTCAGGCGTGGAGATTCGTCGGGTTAGGCTTTCTTGCGCTCTACACCTATGGGGTGCTGCCTGGTCGCTTCGCGTGGCCGGCGGGCCTCGGTGATATGGCGATCGGGCTCACCGCGCCGTGGCTCGTGCTTGCCCTCATCCGCCTGCCTGCCTTTGCAGCCGGCCGATTATTCGTCCTCTGGAATCTCGTTGGAATTTTGGATCTGATCGTGGCGGTGAGCATGGGGGCCATCGTGTCCGGGCTGACGACGAGTGCCGACGGGGAGATTACCACGGCTCCCATGGCTCAACTGCCCCTCGTGCTGATCCCGGCGTTGGCCGTTCCGTTCTTTGTCATGCTGCATCTGACCGCGCTGTGGCAGGCACGACGACTGACAGCGCTTGGTGGTTCAGGCATACAGACTTCACCAGGTGCCGAAGGGGATTATTCATCGGCGCAAACAATGAACTTTGGATCTGGACCGCAGAGAGGCTGATCGTGGCCATCACGTTAAATCACACCATCGTACCGGCGCATGACAAAATAGCGTCGGCGAAGTTCTTCGCGCGAATGTTCGGACTGCCGTTCGATGAAGGCGCTGTCGGGTACTTCGCCCCTGTGCGGGTCAATGAGGCTCTCACGCTCGATTTCGACGACGATGTCGATCGTTTCGATGTCCATCACTACGCATTCAAGGTGAGCGAAGACGAGTTCGATGCAATCTTTGGCCGAATTCAGGCGGAAGGCATTCCCTATGGGGCGGAGCCGCACTCGAGAGACGATGGGAAGATCAATCGCCGTGGTGGCGGACGCGGCGTCTACTTCTGCGACCCCAACGGACATATCCTCGAACTGCTCACCGTGGGCTGACGTGCCGCCCCGTAGGCATCCTGAATACCTCAAGCATCCATAAAAAGCTCATCCGAATAACACCATCGCCAAGCCTCGCCTGGTTCAACGGAACGGATGATCGGATGATTCGTCGCATGAAAATGTTTTGTCGCGTGTTTGTTCTTTGAAGAATCGCAGCATCCCACATGACCGCACGTGAGGCACATTCGTAAATGGACCCAACGGTCCTTCAGTTTCAAACACTCTTCGCAACCCGCCGCGCTGGGCGTGACGTCCCGGATCTGGTCCAGATGCGTGCAGGATGATTGCGCCATAGGGTGCTCCTTACATCTCCTTGAGGTATTCGTGCACGAATTGAACGGCCATGGCGCCTTCACCAACGGCGGACGCGACACGTTTGACCGAGTCCGCACGTACGTCGCCGGCCGCGAAGACGCCCGCGCGACTCGTCTCCAATAAGAACGGCTGCCGGTGCCCAGTCCAGTAGGGAGATTGTCCCAGGGCTGCCCCGGTTCGGATGAATCCTTGGGCATCTCGCTCGATCTCTGAGGGGACCCAGTCCGTCCGCGGTACGGCACCGATAAAGCTAAACACCGCCGGAGTGTCGATCGTCCATTGTTTGCCCGTTTTACTGTCGAGGAGATCGATGGCGCTGAGATGGCCGTCGCCGCGCATGCGCTGGATTGTCGTGTTGTAGAGCACGTCGATGTTGCGGGTCTGTTCGATTCGCTTCGCCAGATAGCTCGACATATCCTTGTACAAATCATGACCGCGAAGCAACAGTCGCACATGCCTGGCGTGCTGCGCGAGGAAGACCGCGGCTTGGCCGGCCGAGTTGCCGCCGCCCACCAAGACCACGTCGCTTCCTCGGAAGAGCTGTGCCTCGGCAATGGTCGCGGCATAGAAGACGCCGCGCCCCTCGAATTGCTCGCATCCTTCGACGCCGAGTCGGCGGTAGTCGACTCCCGTCGCGATGAGCAGACACTTGGTGCTGATGGTTTCGCTGTCGTCCAGGCGCACCACTGGGTAAGTCTGGTCGAACATCAGGCCGTTCACCGGCGTCGCAATAGCGAGACGGGCTCCAAACTTACTGGCCTGAAGAATGGCGCGGTCGGCCAGTTCACTGCCGGTGAGCCCCGTTGGAAACCCGAGATAGTTCTCGATCCGCATGCTGCTTCCCGCTTGGCCACCGGGCGCAGTACGCTCCAGCACGAGAGTTCGAAGCCCTTCGGATGCTCCATAGACGGCGGCGGCAAGTCCGGCTGGGCCGGCCCCCACCACAGTCAGGTCATACACCGCCTGCTCGAGCGGCTGGCGGATGCCGATGCGATCGGCCAATTGCCGGTTCGACGGGTTGCGGAGGAGGAGCATGGTCCGGCAGGCCACCACAGGTGTGTCGGCTTCAGTCACGCCGAACTGTTTCAGCAGGCGATCCACTTCCGGATCGGTCTCCAGGTCAACCCAGGTGAAGAGCACCCGGTTCTTTGCTAGAAAGTCGCGAACGCGGAACGTATCGGGAGAGTATCGTGAACCGATGACCCGAAGGCCGGTAAAGTCCGGCGACTGTCGCAACAGTTGCCGCCGCGCAATGAACGCCTGAAGGACGATGTCGCTCAGCTCGGGGCACTGGTTCAGGGCTCGTCTCAGCGCGTCCCCCGAAATTTCGTACACGTCGCACTTCCCCCGAGCCACTCCGCTGACCACCGAGGGATTTCCGGTCAAGTGTGAAATATCGCCGGTGAACCCACCGGTGCGGTGGACCGTGACGGTCTTCGGGACGTCGCCGGAGTAATCGACGATTTCGACTTCGCCCTCTTTGATGATATGGAATTTGAAGTCTCGGTCGCCCACGCCGAAGAGGAGTTCTCCATCCCGGTAGACTTTCGTCGTGACCTGGAGACACTGGCTCAATTTCGCGATTTGCGTTTCATCGAGGGTTGGAAAGGCAATCGATTGCAGATCGTGTTCCGCCATCGCGATGCACTCCTTGGGCCAACACCGTATCGATGCTGGTACCTGATTCAGAAGGCCTAAGAGAGACGCCGGCGTTAGAGCGACGGAGACTGAGGGATACGACAGTCAGCGGGCTGAAACGTCATGACGGATGGTACGGCGAAGCGGCAAATTGGTCAATCGTATGTTCCCCGTAGTATCTGAAAGATGTGCAGACAATCGCGTCTCTGACTATCCCGGCCGTTACCCTCCGGAACGGTCACTCGTTCTATCGTAAGGAGGAAAAGGACAGGACAATGCGGCTTCAGCTGATAGTGCGGAAAGAGACCATGATGATACAACGGACACGAGGCCAAAGCCGGTTGGAAAGAGAATTTGCTCCGCGCTGAAGTGAAAGCTTCACGAACGGGAAAATGCTCGAACTGACAAGACTTTGACCTCATTTTTTGTGCCCGCCTCCTGCCCTATCATCATTGCACCCTACTGGATTCTCCGCTTCATCGCTCATTGTTCCTTCGTTGCGATCGTCGATCATGGGGGCGAACGGCTGTGCTTCCGGCTGACTTCCATTGACTGCGGAATCGAGCCGGCGGGAGATTGAACTCGCGCTTGAAGGCGCGATTAAACGACGGCTCCGACTCATAGCCCACCTCTGCCGCAATCTCCGCGACGCTGCTGCTCGTGGACCTGAGCATTTGCGCGCCGAGCTGAAGCCGCCAGCGTGTAAGGTAGGCAATCGGTGTTTCCGAAAGATACCGGCGGAACCGCTCGGCCAGTACGGACCGCGAAATGCCGACCTCGTTCGCCAACGCGGCAATCGTCCAAGGATGGGCCGGCCGTCGATGCAGTAGGGCCAAGGCTTTCCCCACCTCCGGATCGCGAACGCCGGCGAGCCACCCCGTTTGCTCCGGCGGAAGCATCGCCATGTAGCGACGCAGCGTTTCGATGAACAACACTTCCGACAATTTCGCCAGCACCGCCTTGCCACCGGCCCGGTCCGAATCAACATCATCCACCGAATAGCGGAGTGAATGTTCCAACCACTGGCCGGACGTGTCGTTGCGGATACTGACTTTGAGAATGGGTGGCAGGCCGCCAAGAAAGATTCGGCTCAGGTCCGGCTCGCAGGCCATGTAGCCGCAAATGAATTTCGTCGTTTCCCCTCCTCCTCCCATGCGGCAGAGCTTGAGCCCTTGCGATAACACTCGTTGCAGCTCTTGCTCGTTGTCTACCGGCGCGATGGGGGAACCGTTCCCCATGATATGTGGATCGCCGTGCGGAAAGATGACCACATCGCCCGCGTTAAGCGCAAGACGCCGATGATCTCCTTCGACGTGGGCGTACCCGTTGCCGTCGGTCAGGAGATGATAGATGATGACATGTCTGGCGTCCGGCGACAGATAGGGGGCCACGGTGCGCGAGGCGGGTGAGCGAAAACACCAGGGTGCTGAAAATTCACCATTGTAAAAGAGCGCTCCGTCGAGTTTGACGGCTTTCAGCACTTCAGACAGGACATCCATGCAGACCCAGACTCCGGAGACGACTCCCGGCAAAGTAGGCCGGACACACAATCAAGCCATGTGTAGCCTAGCACTGTCGAGTCAAGAGAGCCAGACGCTCGGATAAGACACGACGGATAATCGGTCTTATAGTGTGACTGTCGTTATCACCGAAGTCGAACCGTTCTCGGGACGAGAACCACACCAAGGAGGCAACTATGTCCACGAGCGCCCTCTCACCCGAAGTCGAGACGATGAAAGCCCGTCTGAAGAATATCTGGATGACCGGGGACTACGATAGATTCGCGCGTTACATGGAAAGCGGCGCGCGCGACTTCTACGAACGGCTCAGTGTGGCTCCGGGAAGCCGACTGCTGGACGTGGGTTGTGGCGCCGGGCAGCTCGCCTTGATTGCGGCGAAGGACGGCCTGAACGTAACCGGGGTGGATATCGCCACCAATTGGGTCGAGCGGGCTCGGGTGCGCGCCCGAGCGGAGGGTCTCGACGCGCGCTTCGAGGAAGCCGATGCCGAGGCATTGCCATTTAAGGATGCAAGCTTCGATGTGGTGACCAGTTTAATCGGAGCGATGTTCGCGCCACGGCCGGACCTCGTTGCGAAGGAACTGCTGCGCGTCTGTGAGCCGGGCGGCACTCTTGCCATGGCGAACTGGACACCACAGGGATTCATCGGACAGATGTTCAAGACCGTCTCGACGTTCATTGCGCCGTCCGGGATGCCGTCGCCGGTCCTGTGGGGCGATGAGACGATCGTTCGGGAACGATTAGGGAAGGGATTATCGGATCTCAAGCTGACGAGACGCCACTATACGTTCAGCTATCCGTTTCCCCCCTCCGAGGTGGTGGAGTTCTTCCGTCTGTACTATGGGCCAATCAATAAGGCCTTTGCCTCCCTGGACGACGACGGCGCTCAACGCCTTCGACGGGAACTCGAAGCGCTGTGGTCGGCTCACAACCGAGCGGAGACGGACTGCACGACGGTTTTCGGCGAATATCTCGAAGTCATTGGCATTCGGGCGTGAATCATCCATCGGTAAAAGGGCAGGGCACATTTAATTCAGCAACCGCGCATCATGAAGGAGGTCGTCATGTACGATATGAAGAACCTGAGCAAGATGAAGATTCTAGCGGATCTGGCGCCCGAGGCGATGAAAGCGTTTGTCGCGTTCGACAAGGCGGCCGTAGCCGACGGGGCGATTCCGGGCAAATATAAGGAGCTGATCGCACTGGGGATTGCATTCACGACCCAATGCCCGTATTGCATTGAGATCCACTCGAACAATGCGCGCCGGCTCGGCACGTCGGATCGGGAAATTGCCGAAGCCGTTCTCGTCGCAGCGGCGTTGCGCGCCGGCGGGGCGATCACCCACGGCACGCATGCGCTGAACGGGGCCTAACCGCACTCCGACCTCAGCGAGATGGGCTGTTCAAGCCTACAGTAAGATCAATTAATTGCGTTTTGCCCACGAGAGGAAGGAGGCACGCCATGAAGTTCGCCAACATCATCGGGTTCGCCGCGGCTGTTCTGCTCGCCTGTGCCGCTCCC
>DATEPO010000079.1:0-4271 GCA_035273145.1 Nitrospiraceae bacterium | reverse complement strand
GGACGGACGTGCGGCATGCCAGTTTTTCCTGCCCGTTGATCGTCATCGCGCATGACCCGCAAATAGCCGACCGGCACGAGTAACGAAAAGACAAGGCGCCGTCCTGCTCGTTCTGGATGCGAATCAGTCCGTCGAGCACCGTCATGCCCCGCCCCACCTCGAGGCGATAATCTTCCTCGTGAGGACGCGGATCGATTTCGGGGTTGAAGCGCTGGATGGTAAAGGTTAGGCGCATGCTCTTAAAAAGCTATCAGGAGTCAGCTCTCAGTCATCAGGTTTGGAAAGCCGAATACTGAGGATGAAGGCCGGCTGAGAAAAGCGATCAGCTCTCACTCCCGGAAATCCGGGTGCTGACGGCTGAAAACCACAGCCGAAATCTATTATTCATCCAGCTCAAACACCTTGGGAAAGTTCGTTAAATTCCTGCAGCCATCTTTCGTGACCAACACCATGTCTTCGATTCGGATGGCGCCGAGGCCGGGATAGTACAAGCCGGGTTCCACGGTCACGATGTGGCCCTCCTGCAAGAGAGAACCGGTTTTGCTGATGCGCGGCGCTTCGTGAATATCTAGCCCGACGCCATGACCGGTGCCATGAAAATAGCCTTGCATGCGTCCGTTAACCACACCGGTCCGATAGCCGGCCGCTTCGAATCGATCACAAATGCCCTGATGGATCTTGGCTCCGTCGGCGCCGTCATGAATTTTCGTGATCGCCTCTTCTTGTGCGTCTTTCACAATCTGATAGAGCTTTTTTAATTCAGCCGAGGGCCGACCTTTGACGACGGTGCGTGACATATCGGCAAAATAGCGCGTCTGGGCAGAACGAGGAAATACATCAAAGATAATACTCCGATCGGCCGGCAATGGACCGCTGCCCTCATTGTGCGGATCGCAGGCTTGATCTCCACCGGCGACAATCGTATGTTGCGCCACGCATTCGGATTCCATCAATTGGACATTGATCAGCTTCTTGATCCATTCGGACGTCACAGGCTCGCCGTTCAGCCAGATCAATCCATTTCGGATCTCTGCGGTTCGCAAGGCGGCATGGGCTGCAGCGACCGCGCGTTCAGTCGCCCGCTGGGCCGCTTCAACATAGTGCACTTCTTCAACGGTCTTCACCGCACGCGCGGGAAACAACGGCCCCGTCTTCAGTTCTAATTGATAGCCGAGTTGTTGGAGACGCAAGGCGTAGGCATAGGAAAAATTCGCAGGCACCAACACCTTCTTGATCCCTGCCGGTTGCAGGATGCCGTGCACGATGTCGATTGTTCCCGGATCGGAGACGCCCTGTGCCCGTGCCCCGCGTTCGACTTCACTGTAGGAGATGATGCGGTCCACTGCAGCCTGACTCCGCGCCCGATCCATTTCCAGATCGCTCATGACCATCAGCCGTTCCCCTTTAACCTCCAGATAGACAAACGGATCCGGCGCGATGAAACGAGTGGCGTAATAGAGATTGGAATCGGTTTCACTGGCGGCAATCATGAGCAGAGCACGGTCATCGGTCATGGATATCTCTCCGTAACGAGCTTGTACAGCTATTTCTATTAGCACACATCACTGCCAAGAATGTTCAAAAAGGTCCTCCAGCGAGGCCGCAGGCGAAGCCGACACCGGAGGCGTACCCTCTGAGGTACGTTGAGGATGTTGGCGAGCCGAGAACGAAGCTGGAGGGCTTTTCAACTCCTGCATCGTAGCACATCACGGCAGTCTCGGCTCAGGGCGCTCTTTTCCGGCGCGCGCGCCGTCGGCAGAGGCTTCATCGCTCGGTGCGATGATTTCTTTCGGGAGCATGATGGTGTTGCGCAACATGTCAAATGCCAATTGCGCCAGTCCTGTGACGCCTTTCGCGAAGGATCGTAGCGGCAGATATTTCACATCGGGACTTTGCAACGTGCCGGTGACTTCAAACAGCGCCGTGCCCTCACGTTCTCCCTTGAACAGTTTGCCGAAGAGAGGAATGCTTTTTAAGAGTTGCGAATACGAACCGAACGGACTGACCACGACAACGGCGTCGAGATGGTCGGCGGCAAGATCATAATTGCCGGCTGCGCTCATTTTCATCACCGGACTATCGATGACCAAATTGTCTTCGGTCAGGATTCCGTTGGAGAGCGTAAAGGACCCCACGATCTTATCGAAGGGCAACCCGTCTTTCCCCAAATCAACCTTGCCCTGCAGCAGCGTCGGCAAATTTAAGATGGTAATAATCTTCGGAATCACGCGCCCCTTCTGAATCCGGCCATCTTCAATCAGAAAATCCGCTTTTCCATCCAGACTATGGACAAATCCCAAGGCGTCACCCTCATTGCCTCGCATACTGCCGCTGGCAGAGAGGGAGCCCGACATCATGCGCGATTCATCGGCCTGAAGTTGCAACAGTTTTTCGACGAGCAGACCGGACAATCGAAAGCTCACGTCGAGTTCCGCCGATTTCTGAGGCGGTAAAAAGACCACGACCCGTCCGCCGAGATGTCCATCGTCCGTATCGCCGCTGATGCGATCGATATCCAGGACGTTGCCTCTGATATTCAGCCGGGATGTCACACTATGGAAGTCGAGCGTCTTGTAAATCCCATGGTCGATGCTGACCGTCGCTACGACGCGGCTGGTATCCGCCAGCGCTTCCAGTGCATCGCGTATCGGAGACCGCTTGCCCTTTGGAATCAGCAGATCGATATCCAACTGCGCCGACTCGATATCGACGTTAAAGAATGGATTACGATTCCAGTTTCGTACCATGCCGGACATGCGCACATCGCTGTCCTTGATTTTAAATGCCAAGCGCTTGATTTCGGCACTCGCACGAACAATTTTCGCCCGCACATACAAATCGCTGACGATGTGCTCGACGCCGGCCGGCATGATCAGTCCGCCGGTAAGCGCAATCCATCCGTTGATCTGCCAGGCATGCCAATCGTTGCCCTTGCCTTTAATGTCGAGCGAGACTTCGATAATGCCGTCTTTCAAAGGGCCGATGGTCATTCCCTGCGGTAAACCGGCGATCGACACGGGGCCCGAGACAAACGTGGCATCGAGCGTCAGTCCGCCGGTCCATCGGACTTTGCCTTTTGTCGCCAGACGGAATGGCGGGAGCACCAGCTCCAACCGCTCGATCGAGAGCGTAGAATCCTGGCCCATCACGCCTTCGAATTCCACGGCCGCTGACGTGCCGGCGGGTTTACGGACCCAGTCCACCGCCGTGAACTCGGTATCTTTAATATCGACCAAGCCTTTGATCTTGGGCGCGCTCACCGGACCGGCAAACGTCGCCAACGCGCTCATCACGCCTTGCCACATCATCGATGCCGGCAATTCCATTTCCAGTAGATGGAGGAGCTGCACGAGGTCGCCGCGCGCCCGCACCGTAAAATCCTGGTAGAGACTCGGCTCGCCAAAGGAGATGCCGCCGCCTACTTCAAACGAGGTGCGGCCGAGCCGTCCAGCAAGTTTGTCGAATTCCACACCGGTTTTTGAATAGAGGAAGCGGCCATTGAGATCGACAATCCGCTCGTTCACCAGCGGAGTGCGAAACCAGACATCCTGCGCGATGACTTCTGCGCGGACAATCTGAAGCGTTTCAGATTCTTTCACAGGGCCCGCAATATGCAGCGCCACTTGCGATTGGCCCTTCATCTCCGTCAGTTCAGCGAAGGCGCCGGCTACTTTGGGAGCTCGAATACTCTTCGCCAACACCGCCACCAGGTCGGCGGCCGCCACTTCACCCTTGACCTCGAGATCGAGCCACGGAATCGACTCCAACGCGGAGACGAGCGCTTTGCCCGCGGTGATCCGCATGAGACCATACAGGCCGTTCAATTCCGTCGCCCGCAACCGATCGGGCTCGACGAACACAGTGCCCGCCAGGTGCTGCACGGAGGTGCGGTCCTGGCCGACCAACATGCGGCCTTGCGTAATCTTAAATTCGCCGGTCAAAGACATCCGGGACTCCGAGGTCGTCGATCCGATCACCGTGGCCGTCACCACTTCCACGATGCCACCGATATCGCGCTCGATCAACATGGATTGCAATTGAGGCGACAACCACTGGACCGGAAATCGCGTCATCAGTTCGTCGAGGCTCACAGGTGAGGAGGAGAAGCTCGCGGAAAACGTCGGCTGCTCTGCCATCAATCCCGACACACTCGCATGCCCGTTGACTGCCAAATGGCCGATCGTGGCCTTCATTCTAGACACGACCATGTCATAGCCCAAAATGCCGGGGACAAGACTCAACTGCCCGCTGACATCCATCGTGCCGTGAAT
>DATEPO010000078.1:0-2126 GCA_035273145.1 Nitrospiraceae bacterium | reverse complement strand
ACCAACCAAAACTGACGGCCAGGATTCTTGCGTGCAGCAGCAGTATAATGCTCCTTCATAGTATCCATCCTCCAATGATGTTCCGCAGTGTGCCACACTCTAGACCGTTGCTTTAATGAAGCCAATCATTATTGGAACATCGTGGAACATCATTGTAGATTGCGGGTGCACAAATAAAAAAGCCAACCATCGCTGGCTGGCTTTTACAAAAATGGTGGAGGTGAGGGGAATTGAACCCCTGTCCGAAGACCTTTGGCGCAACGGATCTACATGCGTATCCGATAGTTTAGATTTCGCGATCGCCCACGCCCATCGGCCGGCTTAGAACGACCGCTAGCCCAGAGTGTTCTCGTCCTCAGCCACTGAGCACCAGCCTTGGACCAGCCTGCTGCATCGCGCTCCGTCCACCCCCGCAGGCATCAGGCGGCGGAACGTCGCAGTTAATTAAGCTGCGAGTGCCAGTTCTTGGTTGGCAGTTGCTATTTTCCCGAAGGTTTAACGAGACTCCAGGAGCTCGGCACGCACCGCTGACCTCTGTATCCCCGTCGAAGCCTGTCACCCCCCTTTCTCAAATGATGACGATGAGCCTCACAGCACTATACCGTATACACTGGACCTTCTTCCAGATAACCTCGAATCTTGTCCGGTCAACTCTCTGGGATGCTCGCTTCACTAGACACTTGGGTGGACATTTGTTTTGTGTGCTAGGGCAGGACATGAGGCCGGCTTGACGCGCATGGTCTACGTATGTCAGGAAAGATTCTCTCATAGCATCTGTATGGACAGGAGCCGGATGGTGATCACTCAACAGCACGCTGAATGTTTGGCGCGCGAGTGGGTCGAAGCATGGAACCGTCACGATGTGAACGGCATCATGGCCCACTACGCGGAGAATATTCTGTTTACGTCGCCGTTCGTCCTGATATTGGCGAATGAACCAACGGGGACGCTTCAGGGCACATCCGCGTTACGAGCGTATTTTGCGAGGGGCCTCGCCGCCTATCCTGAATTACGATTCGACTTGCTCGATGTGCTGACAGGAGTGAGGAGTGTGACCCTGTACTATCGCAGTGTCCATGACAAGGTGGCGGCCGAAACGATGAGTCTCAATGACGACGGATTAATTGCTCGCGTCGAGTGCCATTATCGGGATGGGGACAAGCAGGCGGCCGATAGCAAAGGAGCGATTCATGGCGCGTGACGGCAACCGGCGAATGGCAGGACTAGCACATTCGGAGATCCGCGCCATGACGGCGGCGTGTGTGCGCGTCGGGGGAATCAATATGGCGCAAGGCGTCTGCGATACGCCGTCCCCGGATATCGTCATTCGGGCCGCACAGCGGGCGATGGAAAGCGGACTCAATACCTATACCCGGTTTGATGGGCTGGCTGAATTGCGGCAGGCAGTTGCCGTCAAGTTGGCCGGTTATAACCACCTCATCGCGGACCCGGACACCGAGATTACCGTGAGCGCGGGCGCCACCGGATCGTTTCATTGCGCGTGTCTGGCCTTGCTGAATCCCGGCGATGAAGTGCTCCTCTTCGAGCCGGCCTACGCCTATCATGTCAGCGCGATTCTGGCCGTGGAGGCGGTTCCCCGTGTCGTGCCCTTGCGCGCGCCCGACTGGGACTTCTTATCCAAGGATTTGGAGCAGGCGGTCACAAGTCGGACCAAGGCCATTGTCGTCAACACGCCGGGGAATCCATCGGGCAAGGTGTTTACGCGGATGGAAGTGGAACGTATCGCAGAACTGGCCGAGCGCCACGACTTATTTGTGTTCACCGACGAAATCTATGAGTACTTTCTCTTCGATGGTCGTGAGCATGTGAGCCTCGCGTCATTGCCCGGGATGGCGGAACGGACGATTACGATAGGCGGGTATTCCAAGACCTTCAGCATCACGGGATGGCGAATCGGATACAGCGTCGCGCAGGCGCGATGGACGCAATTGATCGGCGCCATGAATGACCTGCTCTACGTCTGTGCGCCGACTCCGCTGCAATATGGTGTGGGGATCGGCATTCGGGATTTGGGCCAGTCGTTTTACACTGACCTCATCCGTGACTATCAAGCCAAGCGGGACCGTTTTTGCAAAGCCCTGAGCGGAGCCGGTTTGCCACCCTCT
>DATEPO010000077.1:0-7157 GCA_035273145.1 Nitrospiraceae bacterium | reverse complement strand
CGCCCCGCCTTTCGATTGCATAAAAGAGAATTGGTCGATGCCGGCATCCACATGCGCCAACGTTCCTGAATTCATGGAACGGGGAACCGACTCCGTACGCGTCACCAGCAGATAGACGAGTGAGACGGCTAAGACAGCACTGAGAACGAGTAACCCTCGACGCATCCAGGATCGCCACATCAACCTTCTCAATCAAATGGTTAACAAAAAAATCACGCAGGCATGATCCTAGCATAGGGACAGTGGTCTGTAAACAAACGGCAGGATGAGAAGATGTAGTCTTACAACTAGACGCCGCGCATCAGGAGCTAATCGGATGGTGGCTCTCCATCTAAATATTGGCTGATGAATAGTGGCGGCACTCCTCGACCATCATCCGAGGGGGAATTGATTTTTCCGATCCAGAAGAGGGCATGCCTCTTCGCGCTTTGCCAAAAGAGTCGGAGCGAGAACGGAACTGTCAGAACTTTCCGAGGCTCTAAGGCCGGCACGGACAAGAATGAGCCCTGCCATAAAGAGCAGCGTGGTAGCCATCATGCCGACACCCCGCAGCATGAGGGAGGGACCAAATTGCAATTCGATATAGCAGGTCAAGACGATACTTGCGGCAGACCATCGGAGTGCAGTCGATTGATGCGGATCGCTCGCGACACCGATGAGCGCCATGGCTGAAATGAGCATCACAACCCCATGGTGAGGCTGCAACGCCGGACTGAACGGCAAGACGAAAAGCGTCAAGGCACCGGCATCGAGTAAGAGTATGCGACCATCTCGAGCTACCCCGGAGCGCTTTATACTCACCCAAAAATAGACAACGACGAGCAACGCCCACAGGCCTTGCGCTCCCCGGGTCAGCGCCATGACGTGCTCTTGGGAAAGATTCAACACATTGTACACTCCTTTACCCGCCGTTGAGTTCAACAGGATGAGCAAGGTCTTATGCCAACTCATGACGTAGGCGGCTAACTCAAGAGGCACATTGATGCTCTGTCCGCTGCTCAACACCGTACGAACCCACGTATCGGTCAACGTGATCGCAGGTCCTGCACCGAAGTAAGCCATGGGCACGGCTAGAAAGAAGAAGGCCAGCCATACCAGGGTGGCGAAGCACAGCCGATACTGACGTGTGAGCAGAAAGTATGGAAGGAACACGACACTATAGACTTTGAAGACCATACTGGCGGCGAGCCAAAACCCGGCATGGATGTACTTTCGTTGCTCGGTAAGAATGAGGGCGCCGAGCAGCGAGGCTAAATACAAGACATTTCCATTGAGATATTTTAAATCCCATTCAAAAAAATATTCGACGGCGCTGAGCGCCAAGAGAGCCAGCACATACTTCGCAGGATGGTGGGACAGGCGCATGAGAGACAATGAGAATTCCAGACAAGCCAGGGTCGCGCCCATCAGGAAAGCCATCCAAATGACGCCGGATATCTGAAGACCAAGGCCCCCGAGCGTAAGGCGCAGGACAATGTTGGGAGGCGGATACAGAAAGCCGCTCGACCAGGGTGGATAGGCCAACTGTTCTACCACCAATCGACTCCGTTCGTAATTCAAGGCATAGTCTAAGAGGTCCTGTGGCGTGAAGGACTGATGGCGGAGTTGGAACCCTACGGTGTACCACATCGTATAGAAGACGATGGCACAGAAACACACTCGATTGACAACTGTGAGGAAGCGAGGAGAGAGAAAGAACCGGCTCATCCGTTGCCTCTCATACAGGTCCCCTATCGCACACGCAGCACATCGAGATGCCATCCTGTCCGTATGCCGGAAGCATCAGATGCATCTGTTGAGCCGCAGTAGACATTTCCGTCCACGGCATGACCATAGTAACCAGCAGGCTAACTTGGAATCGAGCACGAAATGGGAGAAGGAGATGGTGGGAAGCGCTTCGACTCAACTCGTGGCTTCTGCTGTTACCCGCGCCTCCTACGGATTTGTCAGCGCAGAGGCGACGTTTGACCCCGTATCCGGCTGATTCTCTTTCCCAACCTCGGTCTCTACAGTGCTCCGATGAATAGGTCTTTCGGATTCCATGTTCCCAACGTACGGTTTGATATTCGCTCACGTGCCGCCTGCTTGTTAAGCCTGATCACAATATCTACATCTACTGTGATGAGCTGCGGACCGCTTGACATGGCGCTGTTCCCGACGGACGACTGGAGCACAGTATTTCCTGCCCGCGTCAAGAACATCATCGTGCCGTGGTGGCAGAACAATGAGACCGGGGAGGCCGGCGCGACCGGACAATCATGGATGGTCCGGCCCTCGAGCACATCGGCATTGGCGGTCTATGACTGCTCCACCTTGTGCCACATCGTCATTGGTTCTATAACCTGTCAGACGACCGAGGATCGAGAGGTCCCGTGTGTCGTGCGTCTTGAGCGAGAGTCTTGCTTGATTGGAGCACGAACCAAAGAGGCAGACGAAGATATCGTCCAGGTGACCTGTTCAGGAACTCATGATGATTCGCCGCGCGCGAAGGCGGCGGGAAGGCTTAACCCGCGGTCAACCTGTGTCTTAGATGTGAATGCTCCTGGACATTTGTCGCCTATCCCTTGTCCTTCATTGCTTCTCGCCCCGATGAAACCGGCGTTTTAAATCACGTCTTGACATCCGCGGCTCGGGCTCAAGGTCACCGCTCTTCCGTCACGCACATCGGTTAACATGAAGCAGGTCACAACCGGATGAAACAATCGTCTTAACGTAATAGAAGAGGGTCTGATCCATGCGAACACCCATGCAGCCTGTCCTGATCATCGGTGCCGGACCTGCCGGCTTAACGGCGGCCTATGAGCTTGCACGCAGGGAAATTCGAGTGCTAGTGGCGGAACGGGCCGATAAAGTCGGCGGGCTTGCATGCACGGAGTCGTATCAAGGGTTCCGCTTTGATATGGGCGGACACCGTTTTTTCACGAAATCCAAGGCGGTTCACGCGATATGGAAGGAGATGTTGGGAGCGCAGTTGCTCGTGCGTCCGCGGCTGTCGCGCATCTATTACAACCGGCGTTTTTTCGACTATCCGCTCCGGCCTCTGAATGTCGTCAGGAATCTCGGCCTTGTGGAAACGCTGCTCATCGCCTTCAGCTATCTGCGATGGCAAGTCTTCCCGTACCGCCGCGAGGACACCTTCGAGCAGTGGGTCACCAATCGTTTCGGCCGCCGCTTGTTCCAGACATTTTTCAAAAGCTATACGGAAAAAGTGTGGGGCATCTCCTGCTCCGAGCTGCAGGCGGAATGGGCCGCGCAACGCATTCAAGATCTGTCGTTGAAAACCGTGTTGTTCCAAATGCTCGGGAGCCGCAGGACCATCAAAACGCTCATTGAGGAATTTTTGTACCCGCGCTGCGGTCCAGGCATGATGTGGGAAGCGATGAAGAACCGAATTGAAACGCTCGGGAGTGAAGTTCGATTGAAGTCGGACATCACCAGATTGCATCGAGAAGGGGGCCGCATACGGAGCGCGACGGTGACCTCCGGAGGCCAGACAGAAACAGTCGCTGTCGAGCATGTGATTTCCAGTATGCCGGTGACCGAACTCCTGAAGAGGTTGTCGCCGGCACCGCCTGAGTCGATTGCGACGGCCGTGAGCCGTTTGCGCTATCGAGATTTTTTCACCGTTTGCCTCATCGTGAATCGACGGCATTTGTTTGCGGACAATTGGATCTATGTGCACGATCCGTCGGTCAAAGTAGGACGCATTCAAAATTACAAAAATTGGAGTCCCGACATGGTGCCCGATCAAAACATGTCGAGCCTGGGGTTGGAATACTTCTGCCAAGAGAATGATGCGCTCTGGTCTCGCTCGGATAGTGAATTGGTGGAACTGGGAAAGCAAGAGGTGGAGCGCATCGGAATCGCGCGCGCGGCCGACATTGAGGATGGCTGCGTCTTTCGGGTCCCCAAGGCCTATCCGGTGTATGACGCGACGTATCGTGACGCGTTGGACACGGTTCGTACCTTTCTCGCCTCGATGGACAATCTACAGACCATCGGCCGGAATGGATTACATCGGTACAACAATCAGGACCATTCCATGTTGACAGCCATGTTGGCGGTTCGAAATCTCGTGGACGGTGAACAGCACGATCTCTGGAGTGTCAATGCCGACGCCGAGTACCATGAAGAGATCCGGCCGTCCAGGAATGGCTGAGCAGAAAGCCAGGGGCAAACGAATTCTGGGTGAGGAGGGAAAAGCAGCTACTCGCCTATTACATCATGTCCGTTACATAATGCCCGCCTGCCGCTGTAGCCAACGCACGTACTTGACAATCTGATCGACATCTTCCGGCTTCACACCCTCGATCTTCGGCATATCGCCGAATTGCCAATGATGGGCTCGCACGCCGTTCGAGGCCGCTCGTTGAAACGCCGCATCGCCATGATGGTTCGGCTCATAAATCTTGTGCACCAACGGCGGACCTTGTTTCGTGCCAATCCCCTCCGCGCCGTGGCAACGCGCGCAGAAATTATTGAATTTCCCTTCGCCGGGCTGAAATTCCACAGGAACTTTGGAAGAAGCCGATTGCGCGATTGGAGTGACGGACAGAGACATCGCGAATAGCGCGCCGCCGAGCGCCAAGACCATCACGACTCGATTAGGCCGCACGCGATCCGTCTTATCTCTTTTCAGATCCCGCTTGTTCATGAAACTCCTTTTTGCCGAATTGTTCATGCAGCGTTCGCTTCATCTGTTTCATCGTCACATAACGGTACAGCCTCGCGGCAACCGGCACCAACACGATCAGCGCAATCGTGAGATACATAAAAAACTCTTCAGTCGATACTTTCACGTCTCAGCCTCCGCATACTCAATAGGATCCGTCAGACCAGCCGACCGAAACCCTTCACGTCGGATTCGACAGCTATCGCAACGCCCACAAGCCACGCCGGATACCGAGGGGTCGTAGCAGCTATGGGTCAAGGAAAACGGCACATCTAACGAGGTCCCCAACCGTATGATCTCTCCCTTGGATAAGGACAACAACGGCGCCCGGATCTCAATTCCCTTTCCCTCCACTCCGGATCGAGTTCCGAGTCTGGCCGCGGCTTCAAATGCACGCAAAAACTCAGGGCGGCAGTCCGGATAACCGGAATAGTCTACAACATTGGCCCCGAGATACACCAATGAGGCGTCCATCGTCTCGGCATAGGCCACGGCGAGTGAGAGAAAAATCGTGTTCCTCGCCGGCACGTAGGTAGTAGGAATCTCGCTTTGGCGGTCAGCCTCGGAACGGTCTTTCGGCACCGGGTTATTTGATGTCAACGCAGACCCCCCGATCGCCCGCAAGTCGAGAGCGAGCACCAGGTGATTCACGACGCCTAATGCCCGCGCTACCTCGCGAGCTCGCTCCACTTCGATGCGATGCCGTTGGCCATAGGAGATGGTCAAGAACGACAGATCATGCCCGTCCCGCTTCGCCACGGCGGCCGTGACGGTCGAATCAAGCCCCCCGCTGGCCAGCACAATCGCCTTCACTTCTCAACCCCGAACACCATCACTTCCCTCTCGCTCCTCTTCTTCGATCTTGTAAAACTCGTCGCTACGCTCTACCTCAATTACTACAGCTTGAAGTTAAACGGCGACGTATTGTTAGCATGTGATGGTGGCTGTGACAAGCGCATACACCGCTATCCGAAAAGATGATCAAGAAAAGAAAGAAGAGAGAAAGGAGAGGAAGAGACTGGAACGCTATGAGTACGTGATCATGGAATGCACATCACAACCACTCAGCCGTTCCCGACCATGTAAGCTCGTGAGCTCGATCAAAAAGGCTAAGCCCACAATCTGTCCACCAAGTTGGCGAACCAAATCGACCGTCGCGGCCGCCGTGCCGCCGGTGGCCAAGAGATCATCGACGATCAGAACATTCTCTCCGATGCCGACGGCATCGCGGTGAATCGCCAAGGAATTAGACCCGTATTCCAGATTGTACTTCACCTCAAAAATATCAGCCGGCAGTTTGCCGGGTTTTCGTACGGGAATGAACCCGACGCCAAGCCGATACGCCAACGCGCTACCGAAGATGAAGCCACGCGATTCGATCCCGATGATTTTTGAAATCTTCTTATCGCGATAGCGATCTGCCAGCTCATCCACGATCGACCGAAGCGCCTGAGCATCTTTCAGCAACGTCGTGATGTCATAAAAAAGAATGCCGGGGTTCGGAAAATTCGGCACCTCACGAATCAACGCTTTATAGTCGGTCACCGGGCTGTTCATAGAAGATCCTCTTGGGTCATCGTCTTTTTCTCAATCGTGGTCCGCAACTTCACGAGCGCGGCCGTCTCGATCTGCCGCACGCGTTCACGAGTCAGGCCTAACGTCTGTCCGATCTCCTCCAACGTGTGCGCTTCGCCGCCATCCAATCCAAACCGAAGAATCACCACCGTTTTTTCCTTTTCGGGGAGTTCTTGAATCCAGCCCATGAGGCTTTCACGCCGGCGGACGCCTTCCGCAGTCGTGGCGGGCGAGACGCTGACGGGATCTTCGATGATATCCCGCAGAAAGGTTCCGGTGCGCTCATTGATCGGACTGTCCAAGGAATAGGTCGTCCGGATGAGTTGCTTCAGATCCGTGACTTCCCGCTCCGACAGTTTCAACCGTTCGCCGATCTCATGGATCTTTGGCTCACGGCCAAACTCCTGCACCATTTCCTCCAGGCCGGAAAGATACCGATTCAACCGCTCGACCACGTGGACCGGCAGGCGGATGATTTTGGATTGATTGATGATGGCTCGTTCAATGAACTGGCGGATCCACCATGAGGCGTATGTGCTGAAACGAAAGCCTCTAGCATAGTTGAACTTCTCGACCGCCTTGATCAAGCCGATATTGCCTTCTTCGACGATATCGGAAAAGGGAAGCCCGCGGTTCATGTAGCGCTTGCCGATGCTCACGACCAACCGGAGGTTGGACTCGATCATCTGCTCCCGTGCCGCAAAATCACCCTCGGCAATGCGCTTACCCAGTTCCTGCTCCTGCTCGAAATTCAACAGCGTGGATTTGCGGATTTCCTTCAGATAACTTTTGACCGCATCGAGTCCTTCGTACTCGCTCTCCTTAGTCTCGCGGGCGTAGCCCCGTCCGGTACGTGGAGAGGACTCCGCCAGCAGTTCTTTTTCATTCTCCTCGCCTTCATCCTCTTCCT
>DATEPO010000076.1:0-3874 GCA_035273145.1 Nitrospiraceae bacterium | reverse complement strand
TCGGATGTGAACAAAGATAAGGTTGAGGTGAGATGTAAGATTCTGGGAGATGTAAATACAAACTTCCGGGCTCAACATTAACCTCAGCCTCAACGTGCAGGTAAGAGGTCCTCATGCGACAGGTTTCCGACCTTCAAGTGACCACCCATCATGGCATGGCTCGCGTCACGCTGAATCGTCCTGAGAGGCGGAACGCGTACGACGGCCGCCTGATCTCCGACGTGCACGACGCCTTTGAAAAGATCGCCCAAGATGCCTCCATTCGAGTCGTCGTACTGACCGGCGCCGGCGCGGCCTTTTGTGCGGGCGCGGATTTACGTTGGATGGCTCCCGACACACCGGTGTCCGATGCACAAGTCCGTAAAGACGCCGAACGGCTCAGCGTCATGTACCGGGCGATCGATGAATGTCCCTGCCCTGTGATCGGACGAGTGAATGGACCCGCCTTCGGCGGCGGCGTGGGATTGGTCGCGGTCTGTGACATCGTCGTAGCAGCAGAAGACGCGATTTTTGCGCTGAGCGAAACGAGGGTTGGACTGGTTCCGGCGGTGATCTCACCGTTCTTGCTTCGAAAAACAGGGGAGTCGTTCCTGCGGCGCTACTGTCTTACCGGCGAAACCTTCTCCGCATCAACGGCCAGACAGTTCAATCTCGTCCATGAAATCGTTGAACGAGGCAATCTGGATGCACGAGTCTCCGAACTTATCGAAGGGGTGAGACACGGGGCCCCGCAGGCAGCGAGGAACACGAAAGCGCTGCTCCGAAGGCTCCTAGCCTTGCCCGAACCAAATCGTCTGCCGGTGAGCGTGGAGGCGAATGCCCAGGCTCGTCTTTCGGCTGAAGCCAAAGAAGGCATTCGAGCTTTTGTGAGCAAGCATCCGCCTGCTTGGGCCCTGCAGAAACAGGTGCGATAGCAGAACCGTGAGGCTTCGATGTCGTCTGTTGTCGAGCATAGTCTGACTGAAGCAAACACACGGCCCATCAGGATCATCGAAGTCGGGCCGCGAGATGGGCTGCAGAACGAGCCGGGCATCATCCCAACGGAGAGCAAGATTGCCTTCGTCAATGCGCTTTCGAGAACAGGCGTCGCGGAGATCGAAGTCGGCTCGCTTGTCTCGCCGAAGGCCGTGCCGCAACTGGCCGATTCCGACGAAGTCTTTCGGAAGATCGAACGTATGCCGGGCGTCATGTATTCGGCACTGGTGCCGAATGAGCGCGGGCTTGAGCGTGCACGGACGGTGGCGGCGCAGAAAATCGCCGTCTTCACGGCTGCTTCGGAAACCTTCACGAAACGGAACATCAATGCCACGATCCATGAGTCCATCGAACGGTTCGCATCGGTGATCTCCGGAGCCAAACGGGATGGCATGGCCGTGCGCGGCTACATCTCGACCGCGGTGTTCTGCCCATATGAAGGCGGGATCGAGCCGTCGCGAGTCGTCGACGTGATGAAGCGGCTGCTGGCGCTCGGCGTGGACGATATCTCCCTAGGTGACACGATCGGCAAGGCATCGCCGGCGGATGTGCGGGCGTTGCTGGATACCGTGTTACCGCATATTGCACGGGAGCGCGTGTCGCTGCACTTTCACGATACCTATGGCATGGCGTTGGCCAACGCGCTGACAGCGTGGTGGGAATATGGAATCGAAGCCTTCGACGGCTCGGCCGGCGGGCTCGGAGGATGTCCCTATGCGCCGGGGGCGTCCGGCAATGTGGCGACCGAGGATCTCGTCTTTGCGCTCAAAGCGTCGGGCGCCACGGTGTCGGTCGATGAGCAGAAGGTCATTGCAGCTGCGCAGCAAATCGGCGGGGCTTTGGACCATCCGTTAGCTTCCCGCCTCTCGAAGATTCAGAGAATCCGTTCTGGACCGAAGAAATGAATAACGTCGTCGTCGGAGAGGCGTTGATGAAAAAAGACAGGGAGCGCGCGGACGCCTTAGCCGGCCACGTGAAGGCCGGACATATCCGCGCCATTTCTCGGACCATCACCTTGCTGGAATCTGGCGATCCGATGGGCAGAGCCGTCCTTGGATGCATCGAGAACGGCGACCGTCGTTCCATCGTCATCGGCATCACGGGATACCCGGGAGCCGGGAAGAGCACGTTGATCGATCAGCTCATCACGGCCTACCGGCAACAAGGCAAGACGGTCGGCGTGCTGGCAGTGGATATGACCAGTCCCCTCACCGGTGGAGCGCTGCTCGGCGATCGCATTCGCATGCAGGAGCATATCCTCGATAAGGGTGTGTACATCCGGAGCATGGCCACACGCGGGCAGCAAGGCGGAGTGGCAGCCGCGACGCGTGAGACCGTGCTGGTGCTTGAAGCAGCGGGCTTCGACATCATTCTGGTTGAAACTGTCGGCGTCGGTCAGAGTGAAATGGGTATCGTCGATGTCGCGCAGACAGTCCTAGTCGTGGTGGCGCCGGGCCTGGGAGATGACATCCAGGCGATGAAAGCCGGTGTACTGGAAATCGCTCACATTGTGGTGGTCAACAAAGGAGACCATGCCGGCGCAGAGGCCACAATACGAGATCTGCGCGAATGGTATCCGTGCGTTCTCCGCACCGTTGCGGTGAAGGGCGAGGGCATTTCGGAACTCATGGCGGCGATTGCGGAGCGTCAGCTCATCGATTCGTTGCCGAGGCACAACGCGACGCAACAGGATCAGCTCTGACGAAAGAGAGCACTATGCCTCACACATTGCTCACGGTTTCACATCGCATCGCGCGGGTCACACTCCACTATCCGCCGGCAAACGTGCTGACCCATGCGTTCCTGAAAGAGTTGGAGCAGGTGTTTGGCGAACTCGAGGTGAACGAGTATGTCAGGGTGGTCGTCCTGACCGGCTTTGACAGATTTTTCTCCGCCGGCGCCGATATTCATGAATTGACGCACCTCAACAGCAAGTACAGCGGGGCGGAGTTTTCCGGCCGTGGGCAGGCCTGCTTGAATCGCATTGAACGGTTCGACAAACCGGTAATCGCGGCTATTAACGGCATCTGCCTCGGCGGCGGCCTTGAACTGGCCATGGCGTGCCACCTGCGAATCGCCGCGGCCGGCATTTCGCTCGGTCTCCCGGAGATCACACTCGGGGTGATACCCGGCTTCGGCGGCACACAACGGCTGACATGGATTGTCGGGCCATCCAAGGCAACCGAGCTTATTCTGACCGGCGACAGGATTACGGCCGAAGAGGCGCTCACCATCGGACTTGTCAATCGAGTCGTGCCTGCCGCAGATCTCTTGAAGGAAAGTGAAATGTTGGCTGGCGCCATCGCGGCGCGCGGACGTCTCGCGACCCAAGCTGCGTTACGGGCCATCCGGGTTGGCCTTGATGGTCCGATCTCTGAAGGATTGGCTCGCGAGTCGGAATTATTTGGAGATCTGTGCGAGACACAGGACAAGAAAGAAGGGACCCAAGCCTTTCTAGACAAACGGCCGCCACAATTCACGGACACTGAAGCTTAGGGCCTCGAAAGCAGTCCCTGTGGCCGTTCGCGGCAGTTCTGTATGGGAGGAGAATATTTGTGATTGCTGCGCGTCTCGCCGAGTATGCCCAGTCCCTTTCCTATGACGCCCTCTCTCCGGCGGTGATCCATGAGGTCAAACGGCGTCTGCTGGACAGCGTCGGTTGTGCGCTGGCGGCCTTCGATGCGGAGCCGTGCCGCATTGCTCGGCGCGTTGCGCAATCCGTGAAAGTGAGCGACGGCGCAACCTTATGGGGAACGAGTCATCGCACGCTCCCCGACCTCGCCGCCTTTGCCAATGGCGCCTTGGTCCGTTATCTCGACTTCAACGATACCTATCTGGCGATGGAGCCGGCGCATCCTTCCGACAATATCGCTGCCGCGCTGGCTGTAGGTGAGATGGG
>DATEPO010000075.1:0-7912 GCA_035273145.1 Nitrospiraceae bacterium | reverse complement strand
GCTTCAGTTGTCACGACCTGCATTTTGTTTTTTGACGCATAGATGCTGAAGCCGCCTGCCACCGCAATGGCTTGCAACACGGACGTATTTGACTTGAGCTGATACTTGCCGGGTTTCTGCACTTCACCTAAGACATATATGTTGTAGCTATTGACCTCCTTGACACTGACCGTTACAGACGGACTCTCCTTAAATTCCTTCAACCGATCTGCGATTCGAGCCGCCAATTGATTTGCTGTCAGCCCGCTTGCCTGCACATCGCCAATCAGCGGCATTGATACCATGCCGTCCGGTCGCACGACTGTCTGGCGAGACAGATCTTGGTTACGCCACACGGTAATTTCCAACACATCTTCCGGACCCAAGAAAAAGTCACTGGTCGTCGCTTGCGTTTCCTTGAGGTTTCCCGATTGAGTCGTACATCCCGCGAAGGCGGCGATCAAGAATATGGTCAGGCAGGCCGAAACCGTTGCGTTACAAAACTTTAGATTCATGGCATTAACACCATTGTTTCCGCTGGAACCACGACTGTGTCTCCAGGCTTGAGTTCTACATTCTGACGAGAACCGTCCCGCAGGACGATATCGTCGTAACTTGCCTTCATCCGTTCATCACCTGCTCCTGTATCGAGAAATCGAAAGAGGACCATTTTGTTGCGTGCGGCCGTCGGCGTGAATCCCCCGGCGATCGTAATGCCTTGCAACAGCGTGGTCTTGCTCTTGAGCGGGTATTTCCCCGGCCTTTGCACTTCGCCAAGTATGAAGACGGCATAACTGTTCACCTCCTTGACGACGATCGCAATGGAGGGATTCTCCTTAAACTCTTTCAGTCTTGAGGCGATCTCTTCCGTAAGTTGAGAAGGCGTTCTGCCCACCGCGGTCACATCGCCGATCAACGGCATCGAAATGCGGCCATCCGGTCGTACGGCCACGACTTTTGACAAGTCCTGATTACGCCAGACAGTGATTTCCAACACGTCTTCAGGCCCGATGATGTACTCTTTCGTGACTATCAGCGGTGACTTCTCTCCCGTTTGAGAGGGCGACAACAGTGGGACGGCACCTGCGTACGATGGCTGTGCCGGTGGGGACGATTTAGCTGTCGCAGGAGTCGCCTGCTGAGCGAGCGCTCCGCTGACCGAGAGCCATACACAGAGACCGCTTGTCACACTCCACATCAATAGGCGCCTCATAACTGCCTCCTGACCATGGGCCTTGATCTTTCTTGAAATGTCAGACTTGTGTTGCACTGTTGAATCAAACGTTGAGGCTTAGAGCACAAACTTCAATCCGACAAAATGCAGATCTAGCGGCGCCATCGGCATGGGTCGAGTCCACGCCACCTCTGCCAATGTTGGAATTTGCATTTTCTCAATCGGGATAGGCACATGCACTTTGAGGAGCTGCAATATGTCCGGCGCATAATTCATCACGAGCAACATACCCCCGGAACTGATGTTGAGGGTTAGGGCCTTCCCCTGCCGGCTTTCAAAATGATCTTCAAATGAGGCCGGATCGATCGGGCTGGTGCTTTCGTACTGGATTGGGCGAATCATGGTGACTCGTTCGCTATGTTTTTGCTGGTTTGGCGTTATTTGCCAATCCCAGTTCGGTGCCCCCATGGGGTCTCCTCCCCTCTTTTTCAAGAGATGCACAACCGTATCTCCTCCTATTATTAAATAGGTAGCGCTGACTAGCGTACCATCTTGAACGAGGGTGTCAAACACGCTCCTTGCAAGCCATCGGAAGTGTCAGCTACCGTACTACTGTACTCCGCCTAGCTCAATCCGCCTGAAGTACAGTTGGCACCCCTACGAAAGGAGCATCACCCAGACCTGCCGTCATCAAAATCACTTGCGTACTATCAATCTCAGTCAATATTGATAGCGTTCTAGGGATCCATTAAAAACAGACGATGCAGGTTCACGGCCACGCACATTATAAGCTATTGATTGTTTATGGCTATTCGTTCAAATAGGCTCTAAGATAAATTTTTTTCTAAGGCATACGAACCGACGTTGGTCCAATTGATTATTATGTGGCTTCACTATATGGTAGCGGCTTAAGTAAATGGCCGCCGTAGAATTATGACGAGTAAGGAGTGACATGAATATCGTAACGGGTGAGGGCACCATGATGAAGTCTTCTTTCGAGTTTTCACGTGATTTGAATGGCATTGTAGGCTTACGTGGAGGTCCCGGGCTACTAATCTTGTCAACGGATAACCGCCTCCTCCATATGAATCGACGCGGGTGGGAACTTATGCGCCAGATTAACGATTCGCAAACGGTGACGGAAACGGTGAAAGCCGGCGGTATGCTTCCTACCGCCATCATTGAAATCTGCGCAGAGATTCAGACGTTGCTGAAAGCACAACTGGGCTCCAAGGACTGGGAACAACTTGAGGTCAGGCGCTTGGTCGGCAATTCGGCACGACCCACTTTACTTCGCGGGTTCGGGCTTCCTGGATCGGATTCTCGTATCTTGATCGTCATGGAAGTGATGGGTCGGCGAGAACGCGTCGCGCAACAAATTCAAGAACGTTTTCAATTAACCAACCGGGAACAGACGGTAGTGCAAAACCTGGCGAAGGGATGGACCAATAAGGAAATTGCCTCAGCGCTTGGCATTACGGAGCCTACCGTCAAAGCTCACATTAAGCACATCATGGAAAAGACGAAGTGCACGACTCGCACAGCGATTGTCGCCCAAGTACTGCACGGCTAACCGTCGTTGCCTTGAACCGGGAATCCTTCCTTGATCATTTCATGACACTCCTGTGACCGGCTTCAAGCGCTAAGCTTGTGGAATCTGCCGAAGCGGGATGGCCCACTTCGGCAGACCATGATGCACCTTCATTAATAATCCTGCCCCGCACCGACAATTCTTATCTTTCTAGTCATTCTTAGGGAAACTTGTCCTTCCTGAAGACATTCTGGCCCTCTTCACAAGTTTTATTCTGTGAACCGCTCCCATTTTGCTCAGGAAGCTGTTGTGAGGTTGCCATCAAGCCCGGCCCTTGTCTTGCTAACCTTTCGCGCTAATGAATAAATCGTGGCGATGGACACCCGGCAATGAGAAGAAGGCCCTTCATCGTCTAGGCGTCAAGGGCTACCGCGCGGGCCAACGAGAACTGATTGACGCCGTGCTGAGCGGTAAGAACGCGCTCGGCATCTTGCCCACCGGAGGAGGGAAATCGCTCTGCTATCAACTCCCGTCCCTCTTCCTCCCGCACGCCATCCTGGTCATCTCCCCGCTCATCTCGCTCATGCAGGACCAATATGACAAATTGAGAACGCATAAGATTGCCGCTGCTCATCTGAATTCCACTCTCACGGTCACTGAGGAACGGGATGCCAGAGAAGATATTCGTCACGAGGAACCCGAACTCATTTATATCTCGCCCGAGCGATTAGAGAACCCTGAGTACCTCCGCATGTTAAAACAAGCAGGCGTGTCGCTGATTGTGGTCGATGAAGCACATTGCGTGTCGCAGTGGGGACATGATTTTCGCCCTGCTTATCTGGCCATCCGGGATGCCATTCGTACATTGGGACGTCCTCCGGTGCTGGCCCTTACCGCCACCGCCACGCCCGATGTCCTGACCGACATTCTCAAACAGCTCAACATCGAGGACGCTCTGGTCGTCAATCATGGCATCGAACGTCCCAATCTTTTTTTCGAAGTTTTCCGCACCGTGAATGAGGAGGAGAAATTTGAGCGGTTGATGAATATTATTCAAGCCACGAACGATGGCCCTAGTCTTGTGTATGTCCCGACAATCCGGCAAGCGAATGCACTCTATGACCGGCTCATGGGGCAGGATCTCCGGATCGGTCTTTACCATGGAAAGATGAAGGCGGCGGATCGTGAACGAACACAACGCGCCTTCATGCACGATGACTATCAATTCATCGTCGCCACCAAAGCCTTCGGCCTGGGGATCGATAAACACAATCTCCGGGCCGTCGTCCATTACGCGTTCCCCGACTCCTTGGAGAGCTATGTCCAAGAAGCGGGACGAGCTGGCCGAGACGGCAAACCAGCCAGGGCAATCTTGCTATACCGATTAGAGGACCGCCGGGTACAAGCCTATTTTTTAGGTGGGAAATATCCCCATCGAGATGAATCCTTGCGGGTCTATTGCGCGCTCAGCCAATTGTCGACGGAGGCCGGACCGACGAACGGCATTACTTTGGCAACAGTCATCGATGCGACGGGACTGCACAAGAATCGCGTGAAGGTCATCGTGGCATTGCTTGAAGCTACAGGCATTGTGGAGCGAGGACGGCGCCTCAGAAAAGTCCGAGACTTTTCCACCGAAGAGGAATTCCACGCTTTTCTTGAAGAGTACGAGCAGCGCCATGTCACCGACCGCGATCGGCTCGACAGCATGATGCGATATGGGCAGACCACTATGTGCCGTGTACGTTTTCTAACCCGTTATTTCGGGAGCGAGATCGCGAAAGACTGCCAGCATTGCGACAATTGCCGAGACGGGCAGACCGAGAGCATAGTCGATACTGCCCATATCACTGCTGGACTATAATTATCTGTCTAGAAACAGAGGCACGTTCACAGCTTTTCGAGTTCTAGATTGCCATGAGCGGCCCGACTATTCACCGAGATTACTCTATAATCACCCAGTACCAATTGTCCTTAAGTCAAGACAATCAGACTGACATCGGGCTTCATAACCACTGATAGGCCCCTACCAGCCCAGATGGTACAAAGGCCACATGACGATTGATATTGAAGAAAAACATTCACCGCCGCTGTCGTATCGTCTCTTACTCATTGACGACGATCCCGCCTTGCTGATGGCGTTACCAGACACGTTTCGGTCACGCTTACATGGATGTCTGGTCGATACGGCCGGCACTCCTGATCAAGCGCTGCAACTCGTGAATGAAAACCCATATGATGCGATCATCAGCGATATTCGCATGCCGGGCATGGACGGGGTGGCTCTCACGTTAAAAATGCGTGAGGTTCAACCCAACACTCCGGTTATTTTGATCACCGGCCATGGCGAGAATGGCCTTCGCAACAAAGCATCTGCCGCCGGAGCATTCGCTTTTCTCACAAAGCCTCTTGACCCAACCTTTATCATCACGCTACTCCAACAAGCCCTTCAAGAACGGCGTTCGCAGCAATCACGTTCCTGCGCGACCTAGTAACTGCTCGACTGACGTTTTGCTATCCGTTTTCTGCGCCGTCCACTCATGCTTGAGAGCATACAATACGCCTTGACATCACGACTGCTTCTTCTACGATACACATCTCCCTATCGCAGTATTGCTTTGCTATTAGTTTGTAGGCTGTTGGCAGTACGCTTTGCTCACTCTTCTCCGATAGCAGAATGATCGGGGCAACTGTACTGTGATAGCAGCATAATCAACTGCATCAACGAAGGAGGTCTTCTTATGAATCGTGCCATTCACATCGGTATTGCTGTTACAGCTCTAGCCTGCCTCCCGGGTATTTCCGTGGCCGAAAGGGAGGTCATGCAGCCTCCAGTCAGCAACCTGGCTCCAGGCGCTCCGGCATTCCCACCAAACGAACGTTGCAGCACGAACGCACCGTGCACCAATATTGCGGGCGAAATCATGCGCATTGAAGAATCCTATTGGATCCGAACGCCTAATGGCCGCGAGGTGCACCTGAAGGTCACCGGCGACTCAAACCTTAAAGAACTTCCTAAGGTCGGTGACAACATTGCGGCTCAGCTTGACTCCACGGGTGGCGTGCAAGCCTTGATGAAGTTGCCGCATGCGGCCAAGGCGCCGCAAGCCGAGGTTCCGTCGAAGACCTATGAGGACCTGCGTTAGGCAAGGCCCAGCCATCTCATACAAGGAGACCCATCAAGGAGCATCTATGAAGAATAAGGCAGATGAACAGGAATTGAACGAGGACGATCAGCAAGAAGACGGCCCGAGCGCGATCGAGCTGTTACGGGAAGATCATCAAAAAGTACAGGACCTTTTTGAGGAATTCGAAAGCGCGGATAACCGATCGCGGCAACGCATCGTCGATCAAGCGCTGATGGAATTGGAGATTCACTCCAAACTGGAGGAAGGACTTATATATCCCGCGATCCGTGACGCGCTCGACGAAGAAGATATGATGGATGAGGCTCTCGAGGAGCACCACGTCGTGGAGCTCCTCATTAAGGAATTACGCAAGATGGGGCCAAAAGACGAACGCTACAAGGCAAAATTCACAGTGTTAGCGGAGATTGTCAAGCATCACATCGAGGAAGAAGAATCGGAAGTATTGCCCCAGGCTGAAGAGACTGACATCGACATGGCCGAGCTGGGACAAGAAGCGATGGCTCTCAAAGAGAAGTTGATGTCGAAAATGCACTCGGGCTCGTCATCGAAAAAGAAGCCATCCGGCTCTTCAAAATCCGGAAAGAGCCGAAAACGAAAGGCCGCTTAGTCCTGCTAGTCTGCACACCTCCTCCAGTGTCTCCGAATCGCTCTGCCGCCTCAGTAGCCGATGGCGGCAGAGCCGTCACATTCGACTATCATGATGGCATGACTCTACGAAGAAAGCCGACTGTCGCGATCGCTCATTGATCCTTTCTTACGTACGCCAAGGGCCGATACGTGGCCGCTCGCGATAGAGACACTTATTTTAGGTCTCTTCCGATAGGCCGCTGCAGATACAAGAGCGACAATATACCGACAGCGCAATCAAATAGGAGGGGATCTATGGCTCAGCAGACACAACAAGAACCGAATGCCGTCGACATGCTCAAAAAGGACCATGAAGAGGTGACACAGTTGTTTGACCAGGCTGAACGAGCGTCGGCCACCGAACGCCAGGCAATCACCACTCAGATTTTCAATGCCTTGGATATCCATTCGATCCTCGAAGAAGAAATTTTTTATCCTGCCGTTCGTGAGCAGGTCGACTTCGACGAGGTGATGGAAGAGGAAGAACTAGACGGGGAAGAGGCTACGACTGAGGAAGTGGAGGCCGACGAAGAGGCGGATGAGGGAGAGGATATTATTGCCGTATCGTATCAAGAACATCAAATGGTCAAAGATCTGATCAAGCAACTGAAGTCTATGGACGCTGAGTCGAGCGACTATAAGGAGCGCTTCTCTGAACTGAAGGATGCGGTTTTGGATCATGCGTCAGAGGAAGAAGAGCTGATCTTCCCCGCCGCGAGATTGAAGTTGAACCTGACTGCCCTTGGCAATCAAATGCAACAGCGCCGCATTGCCCTGGCATCATCGATGGCGGCGTGAGTTCCGGGGACTATCACTCATTCTCTGGAGCCGGGCACGCTCGTGTTGGTCGTACTGGAAGACGACGATCGGTCGCTGAGCCGGGATGCTGCCCGCATCGTGGCCCATACAGTGCTAAGCCAACCGCGCGTGACCCTCGGTTTGGCGACCGGAAGTACGCCGATCGGGATGTATCGCGAGCTGGTTCGGCTCCATCAGGAAGAAAAATTAGACTTCTCCCATGTCGTCACCTTTAATCTGGATGAGTATATTGGCCTGACGCCACAACACCCTCAGAGCTATCATGCCTACATGGCCCGGCATTTCTTTGAGCACGTAAACGTCCCCCCTAAGAACATTCATATCCCTGATGGGTCCGTTCGTCCGTCGTATGATGAATATTGCGCGTGGTACGAAGCGTGTATCCGCGAAGCGGGCGGGATCGATCTTCAAGTCTTAGGTATCGGCAAGGAAGGCCATATTGGCTTCAACGAGTCTTCCTCAAGTCTAAAGTCGCGGACACGATCCAAGGTACTAGCGATTCAGACAGTGAAGGACAATCGCAGGTTTTTCGGGCCGCAAGAAGATGTGCCCGATTGCGCGATTACGATGGGCTTAGGAACTATCATGGATGCTCGCAAGATCCTCCTTCTCGCCTCCGGCGCCCATAAGGCA
>DATEPO010000074.1:0-4464 GCA_035273145.1 Nitrospiraceae bacterium | reverse complement strand
GATAAGACAATCAACGCGATAAAAAGACCCAGCAGCACCACCACCCCGAGAAATCCCCACTCTTCCGCGTACACGGAAAACACAAAATCGGTATGGCCTTCCGGCAAAAACTTCAATTGACTCTGAGTGCCGCCATAGAGTCCCTTGCCGGTCAATTCGCCGGCGCCAATGGCAATGCGCGATTGAAGGGCATGGTACCCCTTGCCGCCCGTATCGTAGTCAGGATTCACAAACGTCATAATCCGCTCACGCTGATAATCATGGAGGCCGCCCCAGACCATTTCCCAGGCAAACGGAAACAGCATGAGTGAAAACAAAAACAGAATGCCGACGGCTTTGGAGCGGATACCGACCACCAACAACATGGCTCCGTACACCGCCAAAAAGCTGAGCCCACTGCCAAGATCCGGTTGCTTAATGATGAGAAACAAGCCGGGCATCATGATCAGGCTGGGCAGGACGACCCGCTGCAGCCATCCTTCTCGCGCGCTTTTCGCATAATAACTGGCGAGCACCAAAATTAACACGAGTTTGGCGAACTCCGACGGTTGAAAGGCGAACGGGCCGATTGGAATCCACCGTTGCGCCCCTCGGCTGGTCTTGCCCGTGACCAAAACGATGGCCAGTAAGATGAGCACGATGGCATACAAGGGATAGGCTAGTCTGGCAATCGTGTGATAATCAATGGTTAACATCACCAGAAACGCGGCGGCGCCGGCCACGATCCATACCATCTGCTTGGCGTAGAGCGGCAAGCCGGTGGTCGGTTGCGAATAGGTGGCACTGTAGATGGACAGGACACCGAGGGAGAGAATGGCGACGATCACCGCAAGAAACCGCCATTCGAAGTGGTCCGGCTTTCGATTGTCCATCACGCGGTCCATCATGAGGCGCCTCGCGAAAGAATCTGAACCGACTCGGGGCCGGGGTGTTCGGGATCGGCCGTCATGGGATCAAGCGGCCGCAGTTTGACAAATTCTTCGATCAATTGTTTCGCCAACGGCGCCGCCGTCGATCCACCATGTCCCATATGCTCGACCAAGACAGCCACCGCAATCCGAGGCGACTCGACGGGAGCATACGAAACGAACCAAGCGTGATCGCGAAACTTTTTTGGAATGTCCTCTTGTGGACCGGTTCGCAATGCTGCCGTCTGAGCGGTGCCGGTTTTTCCCGCAATCGTGATCAGCGGCGATTTCGCTTTCGTGGCCGTCCCCTCGGTGACCACACCGGCCAGGCCTTCCTGAATCAAGGCCAATGTGCTTCGATCGACTGTCAGGCGTCCCTGTAAATCCGGGACACTGTCCTCCATGTGCCCGGTCTCCCGGCGCATGATCGTACGCACCAGGTGAGGCTTGTAAGAAACGCCGTTGTTGGCTACGATGCCGACTAGGCGAGCCATCTGCAATGGCGTCACCGTGACATACCCTTGTCCGATGGCGGCCGAGATGGTTTCTCCTGGAAACCACTGTTCATGCCGAACCCGTTCTTTCCACATAGTCGACGGCATGATGCCGGCTCGCTCCGACGGCAATTCGATGCCGGTCTCTTTCCCCAATCCGAATTGCCCGGCATATTCGGCGATGGTATCGATTCCCATCCGGTTACCCACCGTATAGAAATACACATCGCATGAATGAATGATGGCATGCTTCAGATCGATCATGCCGTGGCCGCCGGTTTTCCAATCTCGAAAGATTCGTTTGCCGAAGGGATACCCGCCCACACATCGAATGTGAGTCGCCGGCTGCACCGTATCGGTTTCTAACGCCGCCGCGGCCATGACGATCTTGAACGTCGATCCCGGCGGGTATTGTCCCTGCGTGGCGCGATTGGTTAATGGATGCCGCTCATCTTGGACAATGTCCTCCCATTGTTTGCCGGTCAACTCTCGCGACAGGATATTGGGATCGAATCCAGGACGGCTGGCCATCGCCAGGACTTCACCGGTCGTGGGATCCAGCGCAACAATGGCGCCCGCTTCTTCGCCCAGGAGACTTTCAGCCAGCTTTTGAAGGCGAATATCGATCGTCATATAGAGATCGTCGCCGGACTGCGCTTTTTCGACGAGGACCGTTTGTTTCACATGCCCCGTCGCATCGACCTCAATGACCTTTTGTCCCGGCCGCCCTCTCAGCGATCGATCGTATGTGCGTTCCAGTCCATACTGCCCCACGATACTGCCCTGATGGAGATCGGATGAGTTTTCCCGTTCCAATTGATCGGGCGATACTTCTCCGACATAGCCGGTCATATGCCCGGCGGCTAACCCAGCGGGATAATTGCGTTGCAACTCGGCCTGAATCATCACACCAGGAAAATCCAGCCGATGCGATTCGATGAGCGCAGCCTCTCGCAGCGTGAGGCCATCCTTCACTTTCCTCGGCAGGAGTTTGCTCCCGCGCGCAGAGAGCTTTTTGCGCACCATGTCTTCGTCCAATCCGATCAAGGTAATCAGGCCTTGGATCAATTGTTCACGATCTTTCACATCCTCTAAGGTGACATAGAGCGTAAAGCTCGGCACATTATTCGCCAGGAGTTCGCCATGGCGGTCATAGATCAGTCCCCGAGCGGGTTCAATGAGCACAGTCCGCGTGCGATTATTATCGGAGAGATTCCGATAATAGCCGCCTTCGTAAATTTGAAGGTGCCAGAGGCGCCCGCCCAGCAGCAGCAGAAACAATAGGAGAATGACGCGCAGGATGGACAGCCGGCGCTGAACCTCGCGAAGCTCGCTGTGCAGGTCAAATTCCGACATGTAATCGCAGTCGCTATCGTCCGAAGAGCGCCAGGTCCTCTCCGAACTCCGATTCTCTCCTTCGCCGGCCCGGCATCAACCAATAGATCACCATGCCGAGCGCGGCATCGAACAGAGCTTGGGGCAGGACGACTGATTGGATCATATGCGGCATACCCGTGAAATCATCTTCGACTCGCAACCAGATAGCCGCGGTTGACCCGGATAGTACGGACAGGACGAAGAGAAAGGCGCACACGGTGACTGGGGTCGCATTGGCAAGATGGCGCCCCAATAGTCCGGCCACTATACCGATCATCCCCTTGGTGATGAGATTGCCCCACAGCGAACCGGCAGAAAACAAATCCTGCACACACCCCAGCAGGACCCCCATCAACAGACCTTCTATCTCACCGCCGAGAAAACCGATGAGAAACGTCGCGATCAACGTGAGATCGGGTCGAATCCCCGCGATACCGACATAATTCAATCCGGTCACCTGCAACGGAACCAGCCCTAAGATGAGACCGGCGTAGAGAGCCTGTTTCACGACTTACTTCCCTTGGCATCCGGCTGGGCGTCCAATGAGCGCGGGACAGTAATGACCAGCACTTCTTCAAGCTTTGATAAGTCGGCTTGCGGCGCGATCTCTGCCGATTGGAACAACTCTCCTTCTTCCTTCTGCATCGTCAACACGGTCCCGATCACAATACCACGTGGAAATCCGCCGGTGAGCCCCGACGTCACGACGATGTCGCCGGCTCGAATATTGGCTAACAATGGAAGATACTTAATACGAGCCCGGCCCTGAACGGTGCCTTCCACGATACCTTCATCGCGACTGCGTTGAATGATGCCGGTAATGGCATTATGCGGATCGGTCACGAGCAAGACGATGGAGGAGAATGGACTTGTTTTCACGACCCGGCCCACGATGCCCGCCGATGTCATGACACCCATTTCCGGCCGAATCCCGTCCCGGTCGCCTTTATCCAGAATGACGCCGCTGTACCAGTTGGTCGAGTCGCGACCCACGACGCGCGCTGCGACGGTCTGAGGCGCGAATTGTTCCTTAAATTCCAGGAGCGCAGACAATCGCTGCGCGGCGACAGCCGATTCACGGAGATCGCTATTCTGCCGCTGAAGCAGTTCAAGATCACGGCGCAACTGCCGGTTGTCTTCATGGACATGGCGCAAGGCCGCATAGTCGTGCCAGAGTCCGATGACGCTTTGCTCCAGCGCCGTCCAGGCTTCAATAGGAAAAAAGACGACAGCCGCGATCGGTTGCCCGATGGACTGCAGCACCGCTCGAGTTTGTTTTGGAAGCAAGAACACGACCGACAACAGCAAGGTCAGCAACAGGAGAATCAACCGCGTGGTCCCCGACAGTGCGCGCAGCATCGTCTCTTACCCTGTGGGGAGGGAGATATTCAACGGGAGGATCCGCATTGCGACATGACGGAGACCTTGCGGAGAAGGTCCAGCTCATCGAGAATTTTTCCGACGCCCAGCACCACCGAGGTCAGCGGATCATCGACGGTGATGATGGGAAGATTTGTTTCCTCTCGAAAGCGCGTGTCCATGCCTTTCAGGAGGGAGCCGCCGCCGGTCAATACAATCCCGCGATCGATGATATCGCCGGCTAGTTCCGGGGGGGTATTCTCCAGGGCCACCTTAATGGCATTGACGATGGTTCCAATCGGCTCCTGAAGCGCTTCACGAATTTC
>DATEPO010000073.1:0-6764 GCA_035273145.1 Nitrospiraceae bacterium | reverse complement strand
GATGGCGTCGCGGGCCTCATCGCGATCAAACAGCACGGCGGGCTAGGCCTGGTCCAAGATCCGAAGGACGCCAAAATACGATCCATGCCGCTGAACGCCTTGCGGTACGACCATGTCGATCTTGCTCTTCCCTTGTCCGCGATTCCAACGGCGCTCGCCCTGTTGGCGGAGGGGCGGCCGGTTCATTAAGCGAGGTAGATTTCAGTGCCGCGATTCGATGGATCGTAGACTAAAACGACAACGGCCTTCCGAACCGAGTTCGGAAGGCCGTCAAATCAAATTCAGCGCAGGTCTAGAGTAACTGCTTACCCGCCCAGCGTATCGAGCGCTTCCTTCAGACTCTTATGAAGGCAGGTGAAAATCGGAGTATCCCGCAAGGTATATCGGCTGCCTTCGGTCTCGCGCAGCGCCATGACCAAATCGAGAAAATCCTCCGGCTTGTCGGTCTCGAAGGCGACTACCCATTCTTGATCGTCTAACCCGAACGAATACGTGGTGTTGAGCTTTACGGATGGGAACCGATGCCCGACTTCGATGTGCTCGTCCATCATGCCCTGGCGGGCGGCCTTCGTCAGCAAAAACCATTCGCGGGTTTTCACAAATGGATAGACAAAGATGTACTTGCTCTTGCCGGGAACGATGGTCAGCCGCTTGCTTTCCTGGTTTTCATGCACGTGATGATCGACATAAATGGATCGCTTCGTCATGGCCAGATAAGAATAGGGCGTCGAGAGATATTTCCCGAGACCGGTGGCCAGGAGTTTGGAACTCATCTCCTGAAACAGTTCCAGCTCGTAGCTGATGCGCCAGAGCATGATGTCGCAGTCGCCGCGAATGCCGACCATCGTATAGGGAATCACAATGACACGAGACGTATATTCTTCCACGACCCGAACGAACTCTTGCTTGCCGCGAGTCCGCTCGTCCTCAGGTAATCTGCGCCAGGCAGGATCGATTTTATAAAAGGCAAAATTGACAAACTGGCGTTTGACAGGCTGTTGCTCACCGCTGGCCATCGACGGACCTCCTTACTACTCCGCTGAAAAGATTGCGATGTGTAGCATTTCATCGTCGGCTTTGTCAATCAACCAAACGTAACCAAACGGGAGGGGCGCGGCGTCCCCCCAAAAAAGCATTTGTCCGGCTTAGGGACTAGGATTAGGACTTCCGGAGGATAGATTTCAGGCCGGCACATTGAGGATACTGAACAGAAATTGGAGAAAGGCGGTGATCATGATTCTGTTGGCCGTAAGCACCAGCTTATCGATGCTCACCTTCATCTCGTTGGCGCTCGTCACATTCGGCGCGGCGCTTCTGCTCATTCAGTGGAAAATGAACTGACCTTCTCGGTTACTCCTCCCTTCGACCGTCCCCGCTGTTTCTGAAAACACGACCGACAGACTGATAAGACTGATAAGGCCTTTCGGGCTCGGGTTTGCTTATACAGTCGGAGCATGTTTTAATTATTTACGACGATGTACGCATGGAGTCTTATGTAAGGAGTTGTGAATGGAACGACTGAGGAAGCCGGTCAGAGAATTTCTTCGTTGCTCCGACATGCTGTTTGCCGAGTTTCGGGACCATGGCCGCTTTACGGAAGATGAGTTAAACGTCCTCCGAAATTATACCCTTCGATTGCAATCCTATCTTGTCGTTGAAGAGGCTGAGCGTCTGCATCAAGACAGTTCCGTACGCCGGTCCGATCAATCGCCATAAACCGACTCACTGTCTCATGTCCGTTCTCATTTGACCCCCTCTACACCCGGTGCTAGCATCCGCCGATGAAACGCGGAGAAATTATTGCCGTCGGATCGGAATTGCTGATCGGCGGCCGCTTGGATACGAATTCCCTCTTCCTCTCGGAACGACTCGGGGCACTCGGGATCGAGGTTCGATTTAAATCCATCGTCGGCGATTCGGAAGACGATCTTGTGGCCGTCCTCACAACGGCCGCCCGCCGTGCCGATATCGTGATCCTGACCGGTGGGTTAGGACCGACCAGCGATGATTGCACGCGGCAGGCGATCGCCCGCGCCGTCGGCCGTCCCTTGCGCCGCCGCGCCGAAGCCTTTGCCGGCATGTCGGCCCGCCTTGCCGCGTGGGGCCGAACACCCACGGCCGCGCAACTCAAGCAAACATTGATTCCTTCCGGTGCGGATGTTCTGGCCAACCCCGTCGGGTCCGCTCCCGGGTTTTCCCTTCAATGGAACGGGTCGTTCATTGCCGCCTTGCCCGGAGTGCCGCGAGAAGCCGAAGCGATGTTCGATGTAGCGGTCGTTCCACAACTTGTGAGAGATGGAACTCGGGATGACACGCGGATCGAGCGGCGACTGTTGCATACGTTCGGATTATTCGAGTCCGACATCGATCGACAATTGAACGATCTGATAAAAACGCACCGTTCCATTCAACTCGGTCTTTTGGCTTCGCCCCTCGGAGTCACGATCTCCTTGACGTCCCGAGGCGTTCCCTCCCGCGCCATGCGCCTGGACCGTCTGGTGCAGATGGTGAAGCGCCGGCTGCATCGGCATGTCTATGCAGAGGGCAGCGAGACGATGGAGGAAGTCGTCGGCCGAGAACTGACGAAACAAGGGATGACACTCGCAGTCGCGGAGTCGTGCACGGGCGGTCTCATCGGTCATCGGCTCACGCAGGTGCCCGGCAGCTCCGGCTATTTCGATCGAGGTGCCATCACCTATAGCAATCAAGCGAAACACGATGTCTTAGGGGTGCCCCTTACGCTGCTGCGCCGCTATGGAGCCGTCAGCGCGCATGTCGCGGCGGCGATGGCCAAAGGCGTTCGCTTAAAAAGCTGCACCGACATCGGACTCAGCGTGACGGGCATCGCCGGACCCGGCGGTGCCACAGCGACGAAACCCGTAGGCTTAGTCTACATCGGATTGAATGCCCAAGCTCCCCGGCGATCTTCTCAGCAACCCCTCACCGCGGAGTTCCGTTTCCATGGCGACCGCCACACCATTAAAATGCGGGCCTCGCAAGCTGCCTTAAATGTGGTTCGGCTGTGGCTCGCAGATATGGCTATACACGCACGTCCATGATTAGGACCTTCATCGCCATCGAACTGGATTCGACTCTCAAGCAAGCCATTGCCGGTCTACAGGAGAGCCTGAAGCGCGAATTGCACGGCCTTGCGACAGGCGTTCGCCTGCAATGGGTGCGGGTGGAGTCCATTCACCTGACCCTCAAATTCCTGGGAGACATCGAGGAGGACGGGGCCGCGGACATTCTGCACGCCTTGCAAAAAGTCGGACGCGAGTTAGAGCCATTTTCAGTCGAGGTGAAAGGATTCGGCGTGTTTCCGACTCTGCGCGCGCCGCGTGTCTTGTGGATGGGACTGGCAGATCAGACCAATCGGCTGGCTCGGCTGGCCGGATCCATCGATGCCGCGTTGACGCCCCTCGGATTTCAAATCGAACCGAAACCCTATTCTCCCCACCTCACGTTGGCTCGCATCAAAGAGCAAGCCCGGGCTATTGGGAACGCCTTAGTCGACAGCGGCGTGATGCGAGATGCCACGAGTAGAGGTACCTTGCCCGTTCAGGCCATGGCCTTGATGAAAAGTGAGCGCACGCCCGCCGGGTCGGTGTACTCGCATCTCGGTGACGTCGGCCTAGGAAACCGTAAAGTCTAGCCTAGGTTTACGTGCATCAATTGAGTATAATTGTCGAACTCTGCAACCGCTGAAGCCGAAGGAGGGCGCATGGCCGACCGAACCGCCGATACGACAGAAAAGAAACGTGCGCTGGATTTGGCGCTTTCCCAAATTGAAAAGCAGTATGGCAAAGGGGCCATCATGAAACTTGGGACAGCGGAAGCGGCGGTCGATATTCCTGCCATTCCGACCGGCTCGCTCGGCTTGGACATTGCGCTCGGTGTGGGTGGACTGCCGCGCGGGCGGGTCATCGAGATTTTTGGTCCGGAAGCATCGGGCAAGACAACCTTGACGCTTCATGTCATTGCCGAAGCGCAAAAGATGGGCGGCATCGCGGCGTTTATCGATGCGGAGCATGCGCTGGATCTCGGTTACGCCAGAAAACTCGGCGTGCAGACGGACGATTTGCTGGTCTCGCAACCGGATACCGGCGAACAGGCGTTGGAAATTGCCGAAACCTTGGTGCGTAGCGGCGCGATCGATATCATCGTAGTGGACTCGGTCGCCGCGCTGGTGCCCCGCGCGGAAATCGAAGGTGAGATGGGTGACGCGCACATGGGGCTGCAGGCCCGGCTCATGTCTCAAGCCCTGCGCAAACTGACGGCGGCGATTTCCAAAAGCCAGACGACTGTGGTCTTCATCAATCAGATTCGGATGAAACTCGGCGTGATGTTCGGCAATCCGGAAACGACGACGGGCGGCAACGCGCTGAAGTTTTACGCCTCGGTTCGGCTGGATATTCGCCGGATCGAATCGATCAAAGAAGGGCAAGACGTCACGGGCAGCCGCGCCAGAGTCAAAGTGGTCAAGAACAAAATGGCGCCGCCGTTCAAACAGGCCGAGTTCGATATCATGTTTGCGGAAGGTATTTCGAAACCCGGCGAATTGGTCGATCTGGGAGTGGACAAGAAAGTGATCGACAAATCCGGCGCGTGGTACTCCTATAAAGGAGAGCGGTTGGGACAAGGCCGTGAGGCCGTGCGAGATTTTCTCAAAACGAATGTGGCGCTGGCCAAGGAAATTGAAGCCCGCGTCCGGGACGCCGCCGGCGTGCCGATGCGGCAGGGCGACAAGCCGATCGAGACGAAGGAGCCTCGCCATGAGGAGAAAGTTTCGGATGGCAAACGCACAATGCCCGAGCCGCCACGGCGCGATTTGGCGAGGAGCGTGGGGAAATAGAACAATCGGGAAAGGTCTGAATGCCATAAGGCCGTAACGTCATCAAGTCAACGCAGAGTGTCGACTTTATGAGCTTACGGACTTGACCGCCTTTCCGACAGACACATCATCCGTGGTTGATCTCATTGAACGCGCCGCTCTTCGGTATCTGGCCCGCCGCCCCCGGACCATTGCTCACATGAAAGCGTACTTGGCTCGAATAGGCGCGTCTCCCGGCGGCGTTCGCGCCGCCATCGCGAAATTTCAGCGTCTCGGGTATCTGGATGACGATGCGTATGCACGACGATGGGCGCGGGACCGACTCGCTCGGAAGCCGATGGGACGGGAACGATTGGAACATGAACTGGGGACGCACGGATTGGAGGCGCATACAATCGCCGTCACTGTCGAAGAGCTGTACGGCGAAACCAGTGAGCGAGACCTAGCGCTGAAGTTGGCCGGATCAAGAGCCGTGACGCCGAGCTTCCTTCGGCGCCGGGGATTCAGCGAAGAGACGATTGAATCGGTAATGAGTCAGGAGCGATGAGCCATCAGCGAGGACACTAAAAGAGTTTGATCGCTCTTAGCAAGATATTATGAATCGGGTCGTGCATCAGAATCATGAACTATCAGTCGTCAGGTCAGAGACAGAATCGAAGGACTGATCGCGGACGGCTGAACGCTATTTCATCAGGAGCCTTATGACGCAGACCGCACAGCAACTTCGCCAGGCATTTATCGACTATTTCGAGCAACACGCGCATCAGCCCGTCCCCAGTTCCTCACTCATTCCACAGGCCGATCCGACGCTGCTCTTTACCAACGCCGGCATGAATCAATTTAAAGGCGTGTTTCTTGGAGAGGACAGCCGTCCGTATAAGCGGGCGGTCACCGTGCAGAAATGCATGCGAGCCGGCGGCAAGCACAACGATTTGGAAAATGTCGGCTACACGGGGCGGCATCATACGTTTTTTGAAATGCTCGGCAATTTCTCTTTTGGCGATTACTTCAAGAAGGAAGCGATTCAGTTCGGCTGGGAATTTCTCACGCACATCGTCGGCCTGCCGAAAGACAAATTATGGGTGACGATCTTTCGTGACGATGACGAAGCCGCTCGCATCTGGGAACAAGACATCGGTGTCTCGCCGTCGCGCATCATGCGCTGCAACGAGAAAGATAATTTTTGGCAGATGGGTGAAACGGGCCCGTGCGGGCCGTGTTCCGAGATTCATTACGATCAAGGGCCGGGCGTGCCGGGCGACGATATTCCCAACGGAGCCGGCGATCGTGTGATGGAAATTTGGAACCTGGTGTTCATGCAATACAATCGTGATGTCAAAGGCACGCTCACGCCGTTGCCCAAGCCGAGCATCGATACGGGGATGGGATTGGAGCGGCTCGCGGCGGTGGTGCAGGGTGTGACCAGCAACTACGACACCGACCTCTTCACCTCGATTCTGGCGGCGATCGCCGCACGCGCGCGACAGCGCTACGGTGAGAATGCGCAGGCCGATCGCTCGATGCGCGTGATCGCCGATCACTTGCGCGCGACGTCCTTCCTGATTGCCGATGGCGTGCTGCCGTCCAATGAAGGCCGTGGCTATGTGCTGCGCCGCATTCTTCGGCGCGCGGCTCGGCACGGACGGTTGTTGGGAGTCGCCGAGCCGTTTCTCTATGAATTGACGCGGCCCGTTGTCGATTTGATGGGCGACTCCTATTCGGAATTGCGGGGTGCGGCGGTGACGATTGCCGACGTGACGCAAGGGGAGGAAGAGCGGTTCATTGCGACGCTGGATCAAGGGCTGCCGATTCTGAATGACCTGGTATCCAAGACGAAGGCTGCGAAGCGGACGACCTTGTCGGGCGCGGAGGTCTTCAAGCTCTACGATACCTATGGCTTTCCGATCGATCTCATTACCGAAGCGGCGCGAGA
>DATEPO010000072.1:0-8524 GCA_035273145.1 Nitrospiraceae bacterium | reverse complement strand
ATCTCGACAGAAACGGCCTATCTCATCACGAACGTCTTGGAAGATGTCATTCAGCGAGGCACCGGGCAGCAAGCCAAATCGCTTGCTCGGCCGATCGCCGGGAAAACCGGCACGACGAACGACTATACCGATGCTTGGTTCATGGGATATACACCGAATTTCGTCGTCGGCGTGTGGGTTGGATTCGATGATATCCGGTCCTTGGGTGAAACAGAATCGGGCGCGCACGCAGCCCTGCCGATCTGGATTGACTTCATGCGGGAAGCCTTATTGCAGTTGCCGGAAGTTCCGTTCGAAATTCCAGAGAATATCGTCTTCGTGAATGTTGATGCGGCGACAGGGTTGTTGGCTGCCGATCATGGCGAGCAGGGGACGGTCGAGATTTTTCTGAAAGGCACCGAGCCGACCCAAGCAGCCCCCCCCAGGACCGATTCGACACGTTTCTATCAAATCGATCAGGGCATCGATGGCGTGGGAGAGCTTCCGGCGGCCGTCCAGCCGTAGTTAGTCGAGAAGTGAGGCGAGGATGGACTAGGATGTGCTGTCTTGGTATTCCTCATGCCACGCCATTTGAATCGCCTCAAGGATCTTCTCGTTCGATTTTTTAGGATCATCCTTGAAGTCCGGCAGCTCTGTGACCCATTTGTGTAGGTCGGTGAACCGGACGGCAAGAGGGTCCGTCTCAGGATGCGACTCGACCAACTGGATGGCGATGTCTTCGGTGTCGCTCCACTTTAAATCCATATCCGCTCCTCTTCCACACTCCACTATGTCAATTCTGAAAGTTTCTTATTTTCGAGGGCTTCCTTTAAAGAATGGTCCATCAGGACTTCGGCGAGATGATGGGTCGCTTTTTCAACATCAGTAATGCGAGCTCTGATGGCTTTGTGGTCGCCTTGTGCGCGTGCAACCTCCAATGCCGCCAATGATGCTTTGATCGCCTCTGTTTCGTCCTGTGTAATCAGTTGACTTCCCTGCCGTAACGCCTTCTCGGTGGCTTTTACAATCGCCTCGGCTTCCGTCTTGGCTTCAATCAGTTGCCGCGCCTGCAAATCTTCCGCGGCAAATTTGAACGATTCGCCGATCATGCGTTCAACTTCGTCATCGGACAAGCCATACGATGGTTTCACTTGGATGGACTGGACCTTTTCCGTCCGCACGTCCTTGGCCGTGACGTTGAGAATGCCGTTGGCATCAATCAAAAAGGTGACTTCAATTCGAGGCACCCCGGCAGGAAGCGGAGGCATTTTCAACTGAAAACGGGCCAAGCTTCGATTGTCCTTCGCGAGTTCCCGCTCTCCCTGAAGAATGTGAATATCGACGGATGTTTGTCCATCGACATAGGTCGTGAACATTTCTTTCGCGCTGGCTGGAATCGTCGTGTTCCGGCGGATGAGCGTGCTCATGACTCCGCCCATTGTTTCAATGCCGAGCGACAACGGGGTGACGTCGAGTAGGAGCATGTCCTGAATGCCGCCGCTTAAAATATCCGCCTGCACGGCCGCACCTAGGGCGACCACTTCATCAGGATTGAGATGACTATGCGGCATCTTGCCGAAGAGGTCCTGCACTCGTCGGCGAACCAGCGGCATGCGAGTCGCCCCACCAACCAGTACCACTTCATCAATATCGGATGGTTGTAGGCCGGCATCCTGTAAGGCCGATCGGCATGGCGCCAATGTCTGTGCGACCAGATCGTTCGTCAGGGCTTCGAGCTGATCGCGGGTCAATTCGCTGTGGAATGTCCCGCGGCCCTCGGGCAGTTCAATGGTGACACTCGTTTTCTGCTCGTCACTCAGCCTGATTTTTGCCCGTTCCGCTTCGAGCCGCACGGATTGCATAGTATCCGGAAATCCGTGGACATCCAGTCCATGATCCGCGCGAATCTCCTTTAAGAAATGGTCCGCAACTGCCCGATCGAAATCATCGCCGCCCAGATGGGTGTTGCCATTGGTGGACAGGACTTCAAAGATGCCGTTTTTTAATTTCAGAATGGAGATGTCGAAAGTGCCGCCGCCAAGATCGAAGACGGCGATCTGTCCTTGTGTGCGCTTTTGCAGACCATAGGCTAGTGAAGCGGCCGTTGGTTCGTTGATGATGCGAAGCACTTCCAAGCCGGCGATCATCCCTGCATCCTTCGTCGCTTGGCGTTGACTGTCATTAAAGTAGGCGGGAACCGTAATGACCACCTTGGATACATCCTCGCCAAGGTGCGCTTCGGCTCGAAGCTTCAGCTCTTTGAGGATCATCGCGGAAATTTGGGGCGGGGAGTAGGTCTTCTCGCCGAGTTGAATTCGGATGACGCCTCCCTGCTCGGTCAATCGGTAGGGGAAATATTTCAGGTCCTCTGCGACATCGGCCAAGCCTTTTCCCATAAACCGCTTCACGGAATACACCGTGCGTTCCGATCCACGGATGAGATAATCCTTAGCAGGATCCCCGACAATAATGCCATTGTCGGTGAGCGCCACTACAGAAGGGACCATCGTGCGCCCGTGTCGCCCAGGAATCACACGGGGAGTGTCACCGTCCATGTATGCGATGAGCGAGTTGGTTGTGCCGAGATCGATGCCGAAAACGCGAGCCATTGAAGTACTGTCACCCTATCGTAGCGGTTAGGTCGTTAACAATATTTCGTAAATACGTCCGATTCGAGAGGATTTCTCGCATGTGTTTCAGCGTCGCATCCTTCTCCGTTCGTACCGTCTGATTGTGATCATCTTGCGTTTGCAGACGATCCCATGTTGCGAAAAGGGAGCGCAGGTCTGATTCCATGGCTTGTTGCCGCCGTTCCAAATGCTCCCGTTTGTCCATCAGCTTTGCTCGCAGGTCGCGTTCGGATATCTGATCATCAGAGGATGCCGTACGGAATTCGTCAAGGTCTTCCTGCAGTTCTAGAATTTCTTCAAAGAGATCGGCCGGCGGAGAAGTGCGAATGTCCTTCACTGATCCGGCTTCTAGTTGCACCAAATATTCGGCTCGGCGGATAGGATCTTTCAATGTGCGATAGGCCGTATTGAGCAAGGCGGAATTGCCTAAACTGATCGCCTGTTCCGCGTCGGTCTTCCGCTGAAAAAAGTCGGGATGAAACGCACGGCTGAGCTCATAAAACTTCGTCTCAAGTGCTTGACCGTCAATAGTCAACAAACGCGGAAGCCCGAAACACGTGAAATAATCTGATTCTTTGGAGAGCGGCTGTACCTTGACGCACCGGTCGCAAAAATATTCACCGGTGACCTCCGATTGGCAATGCCAGCACATACTTCGAGCCATGGGAAGCTCGGATCGTGTGGCCTGCGTCTTATGAGCGTGATCCATAGCCTAACGGAATTGCAGGACCGAGCCCAACGGGACAGGCTCGATCCACAATACTCCTCAGCGTCGGGAATGTTTTAGGGGAGGATCAGGCGGAAAACGATTCTCCGCAGCCGCACGTCTTCTGCGCGTTGGGATTGACGAATTTAAAAGCTCCGCCCATCAAATCCTTTTGAAAATCGAGCTGAGTGCCTTGCAGATAAATCGCGCTCTTCGTGTCGACGATCACCTTGATCCCTTCGATATCGTAGACCGTATCATATTGCCCGATCTTCTCATCGAAATTGATGGTATAGCTGAGTCCCGAGCATCCTCCGCCTTTGACGCCGAGACGAAGCCCCCCTTCCGTCATCCCTTGAACGTTCATCAGCCGTTTGACTTCCTTGACGGCTGATTCACTGAGCGTGACTACGGATGTGGCGGTTGTTTCTTGAGACTCCATCGTATGTCCTCCTCGATCGAAGCTGGTTCTCACTGTTGGTCGCCGGACTTCTTTTTGTAATCGGCCAGGGCTGCTTTGATGGCGTCCTCGGCGAGTACCGAGCAATGGATCTTGACCGGCGGTAAGTTCAGTTCTTGGACAATGTCCGTATTCTTGATCTGATTGGCTTCGTCGACCGTCTTGCCCTTCAGCCATTCCGTGGCAAGGCTAGAGCTCGCGATCGCCGAGCCGCAGCCGAACGTTTTAAACTTCGCATCCACGATCGTATCGTTCTGCACTTTGATCTGTAACTTCATCACGTCACCGCACTCCGGGGCTCCGACGATTCCGGTTCCAACGCCGTCTTCATCCTTCTTAAACGACCCCATATTGCGAGGGTTATTGAAATGATCGACAACTTTTTCACTGTATGCCATGGCTGGTCCCCCTTACCCTTTTAATGAGCCGTTGCCAAAATTTAATGAGCCGCCCACTGGACAGACTTCAAATCAATGCCTTCTTTCGCCATCTCATAGAGGGGTGACATTTCACGAAGCTTCGTCACCACTTCAATAATGCGCTTTGCCGTGTAGTCAACCTCTTCGTCCGTGTTAAACCGTCCCAATCCGAAGCGAATCGAAGAGTGGGCCAAGTCCGATCCGACGCCAAGTGCCCGAAGGACATAGGACGGCTCTAGGGTGGCAGATGTACAAGCAGACCCGGATGATAAGGCAATCTCTTTGAGCCCCATCAGCAGGGACTCGCCTTCGACATACGCAAAGGACAAATTCAGATTATTCGGTAGGCGTTGAGTGGGATGCCCATTGAGATAGACCTCTTCAAGCTTGCCGGTAATGGCGGTTTGCAAACGATCTCGCATTGCCGAAAGACGCTTAGATTCTGTAGGCATTTCTTGTTCACACAGCTCAACGGCTTTTCCAAACCCCACGATCATGGGGACAGGCAATGTCCCGGATCTCATTCCACGCTCGTGACCGCCACCATCCATCTGCGCGGCGATGCGGACGCGGGGCGCTTTTTTTCGAACATACAGCGCGCCGACTCCTTTCGGGCCATAGAGCTTGTGGGCTGAGAACGACATGAGATCGATTCCCATGTCCTGTACATCTACCGGAATTTTTCCCACGCCCTGAGTGGCATCGCAGTGGAAAAGGATGCCCTTCTCCTTGGCAATCTTCCCGATATCCTTAATGGGATTGATCGTTCCGATCTCATTATTTGCCATCATGATGGTGATCAGGATGGTCTTCTCCGTAATGGCATTACGTACGTCTTCCGGGCTGACCATGCCCGCCTTGTCGACAGGTAAGTACGTAACCTTCACCCCTCGCTTCGATTCAAGGGCTTTGCACGTATCCAGCACGGCCCGATGCTCGGTCGAACTCGTGATGATGTGGTCACCCTTCTCGTGGTACATCTCCACGACGCCCTTGAGGGCCAAATTATCGGATTCAGTAGCCCCACTGGTGAAGACGATCTCTTTCGAATCGGCATGGATCAGGCGCGCAATCTGTTTACGAGCGTTCTCCACGGCCTCTTCGGCTTCCCATCCGAATGCATGATTCCGGCTGGCCGAATTACCGAACTTTTCAACGAAATACGGCAACATCGCTTCCAGGACCCGGGGGTCCATCGGCGTGGTCGAGTGGTTATCCATGAAAATTGGAAGCTTCATCGTTCGACTCCTTCTGCAGAAAGGGACTGAACCGTGATCAGTGGAGAACCGCCCATCATATCTTCCACGGTCATGCTGTTCAAAAGTTGTGCGATGCTGTCTTGGATCTTCAAGAGAGGCGTTCTGATATTGCATCGATCGTGCTGCTCGCACGAGGAGCCACCTTTGACATGGTAGCATTCGGTGATGCCTAAAGGACCTTCGATGGCTTCGAGAACCTGCGCAATTGTGATCGCGCGTGCATGTCGAGCCAGCAGATAGCCGCCCTTGGGGCCATTTTGACTTTCGACGACGCCATGCCGAGCCAACGTCTGGAGGACCTTGGCCAAGAGCTCCACGGGAATATGGTGCTCTTCGGCGATCTCTTTCGTATTCACGATTCGGGCTTTCGTCACATCGCCAAACTGGACGGCAGCAATATGCTGCAGGGCCATCAAGGCGTAGTCGGCCTTTTTTGAAAACTTCAACACAGCGAATCTCCGATTAAAATAGTCGGGGACCTGCAAGATCTCCGATTCAAAAGGTCGGATACAAACATAACACTGCGGCATTCGAGCTGTCAATGAATATTAAGCCATTGTTTTAATTGTATTATGAAACCAAAGAAATCGTGCATTGCCCTCATTCCCTATGGTAGATTGATCGAGTTTACGAAACGAGAGGCCGAAATGGGTGGAACCAATCCGTATATTGAAAAAGCGGAAGTTGAACTGCCGATCAAACCATACGCGGTGACCTTCGTCCATCCGGACAAGACTCAGCAGGTCGTGCAAGTAAATCCCGATAAAATTCCATATGGCCCGACCGGCTTGCCCGGCAGCATTTTAGACATCGCCATGGGGGCCGGGATCGATCTCGAGCACGTGTGTGGTGGCGTCTGCGCCTGTTCGACATGTCATGTGGTTGTCAAGCAGGGATTGGAAACCTGCAATGAGGGAACCGACGATGAATTCGATCAACTCGAGGAAGCGCCCGCGCTTACATTGCAGTCGCGCCTGGGCTGCCAGTGCGTTCCAAATGGAACGAAGGATATCATAATCGAAATCCCGGCCATCAATAAGAATCTTGCAAAGGAAGGGCACTGACGGGTATCTTTGTATCTTAAACCTGCTGGGTTTCTTCTTCGTCGTACACCTACCCTTGCATCAAAGTTCAAGAAGCAACGATGAGCCAAGTCAGAGTGAGATTTGCCCCGAGTCCGACCGGCTATCTCCACATCGGTGGAGTGCGAACCGCCTTGTTCAATTGGTTGTTCGCGCGAAGAGAACAGGGAACATTTATCCTTCGGATTGAGGATACGGATCAAAGTCGATCGACAGACGAGGCAATACAAGCCATTCTCGACGGCATGCGATGGGTCGGGCTGGACTGGGATCAGGGGCCCTTTCGGCAGACAGAGCGCATGGATCTGTATCGTCACCACGCGTTGCAGTTACTGGATCGCCAACAGGCGTACTGGTGCGTCTGTACGGCAGAGGAGCTAGACGCGAGACGGCAAGAGGCACAAGCCCAAGGAGGGCAACAGAAATACGATGGCCGGTGCCGGGAGAAAGGCATACTGAACCCGAGCGGCGATGCAGCACTTCGGTTCCGCGCCCCTCAAGCAGGCCAGACGATCATCGAGGATCTGATAAAAGGCCGAGTCGTATTCGATAATGCCGTGCTGGATGATCTCATCATTCTCCGCTCCAATGGCTATCCGACCTATAACTTTTCCGTTGTTGTAGATGACGCCTTGATGGGCATTACCCATGTGATCCGCGGCGACGATCATCTAACCAACACTCCGCGTCAGGTTCCCATGTTTCAAGCGCTCGGATTCACCGTGCCGCAGTTCGGTCATTTGCCGATGATCATGGGATCGGACAAGACCAGACTTTCCAAGCGACATGGGGCCACTTCGGTGCTCGCTTATCGGGATATGGGCTATTTGCCCGAAGCGATGATCAACTATCTCGTGCGGCTCGGTTGGTCCTCCGGAGATCAGGAAATCTTTTCAATTGCCGAATTGGTGGAAAAGTTCTCATTTGAGCATGTGCAAAAGTCGGCGGCCGTTTTTAATCCCGACAAGCTGCTGTGGGTCAATGCCTATCATATTCGCCACGGCGATCCCTCACGGATCGTCTCCCTCCTCATGCCCTTTCTCGAGCAAAAGGGATTCGGCCAAGCCGTGAAGACCACTCCAGTCGGATGGATGGAACAACTCGTCATCATGTTACGCGAACGAGCGCGCACGCTCGTCGAAATGGCGGCAGCGGCTGAACCGTATTTAATGCCAGAACCGACGATGGAACCTGAAGCGGTTCACAAGTTCCTCACACCGCAGATGGCGCCGATTCTTGAAACACTGGCACAGCGCTTTAATTCCGACAAGGTTTTTTCGAAGGAGACGCTCGAAGGCATCTTTAAAGTCCTTCTGGAAGAGAGCGGATTGAAAATGGGGCAGCTTGCGCAACCTGTCAGAGTCGCTCTCACGGGGCGAGCGGTGAGCCCAGGCATTTTCGAAGTGATCGACCTGCTGGGACGAGAGGCCACAATGATGCGTCTTCGGAGGGGCATCGCGGTGGCGCAAGGGGTCCATTCTTGACTCCACCACGACGTTTCGATTAGTCTGCACGCACGGTTGGGGGATCGTCTAGTGGTAGGACGTCAGACTCTGGATCTGACTACCAAGGTTCGAATCCTTGTCCCCCAGCCAATTTTCCTGCAACAAAAGCGGTCAGTTAGAAGCCCATTCTGAAAAGGATGGGCTTCTTTGTTTTGTACCGGTCACGGTTTTAGTCACGGTTCTGGCCGGTGGGAACCGGTGAATGTTGATTTGGAGAGCGAAGGATGCGTTCTGAAGCGCGTCCTCAATGAGTTCGCTGTCCAACTTCACCTGATTTGGTATCGTGCTGGTACTAGCGTGCCGTTGTGTTTGATCTTTGTCTATCATATCTCCTAGCGACTCTTTATCTATAAGCTAGGTCCGAAAAGCGGTAAGGAAAGTACCCTTCTAGCAGTGTCGTGATTTTGTGGGCAATGTCGAAAAGCGTTTTTCTGTGTCCTGTAAATCGGCAGCGGCATCGAAGCGAAGCAGAAAGAACTGAGCA
>DATEPO010000071.1:0-3729 GCA_035273145.1 Nitrospiraceae bacterium | reverse complement strand
AACGGCTGTGCACGCGCCTGTCGTCGCCGTGATCGAGTACAACTACGAGCGCAACGGTGAGGTCATCATTCCCGCTGGAGCCCGGGCCGTTGGCAAAATCATTCAGGCGGATCCCTCGGGACTTGTGAATATTGAATTCTCATCCCTCGAATACCCCGATGGGTCCACAGTCCCAATCGATGCCGTGGCCGCCAACATCAATCTCCAGGCCATCAAGGGTGCTGTGAGCGGGCGTCAAAGAGGCAAGAGCATGTTGGTCCGCTCCCTATCCGGGATTGGCGAGACTGCGGCGATGGTTGTGGGCGCACCCAGCGTGAACAGCTCCTTCAGCGAAGGAGATCTGATGCGAATGCAGGTCGCTAACAATATCGGAAACGCCGGCGACGAGCAGATCATGAGGATGCTCACCCTTGAGCACATCGTCGTGAGTGTTCCTGCCGGGACAGAGATCTATCTCGTCTTCGAGAAGGCCGCGGCAGCAAACGCCCAGAACTCGGACAAGGCGATTCAGGTTCCAAAGACGGGTATAGGTCTCGGCCAATCTGCAAATGCAGAGCAACCATGACGGCACAGGTTTATGTTCCAAATCTGGCGGTCCCTCGGAGGGCAACCGGGCCGAGGTTGAGGTTTTTCAACACAAGAAAAGCTGAGTACCAGGCTTTTGTTGAAAAACCGGCGGGCGATATGGGAGGCCGACCCGGCCGATGACAGAGGTATTTCAAAAGAAGAAAAGCTGCGTACCAGGCTTTTGTCGAAAAACGGGCGGTCCAGCCGGAGAAGCTCCCGCTGCTTAGCTCGCCGACTCCCGGGACATCGGTCCGCAGCCGCCGTTGAAGTGGCATCTTTAAATAGCGGATTTCATTATTAAGGCTAGGCGCGATCTGTTTTAATAGTGGGCAGACTAGTTAAATCATGCCCAGACACCCCAATACGGCTCTCCGCAATCGTTACGTGATTTCAACCGTTTCCGGTGAAAGAGTCCGCGCGTTCGTGCCACCGCCTTTGCCTCCAGATCAGCGGACACTTGATTTGGCGTCGCTTCAAGCCATCCTTGCCGAAGCGAATCAGGCCATCGGCCGGCTGGATGGCACGACCTCTTCTCTCCCTGATCTCAAGCTCTTCCTCTACTCCTACGTTCGTAAGGAGGCCGTGCTCTCGTCTCAGATCGAGGGGACACAATCTTCTCTCTCCGATCTCTTGCTCTACGAGAACGCAGAAACACCTGGCGTTCCGCTGGACGACGTGCAGGAAGTCTCCAACTATGTGGCGGCCCTGAATCATGGTCTGAAACGCATGCGGGACGGCTTTCCTCTCTCCCTTCGCCTCATCCGCGAGATTCACGAGGTGCTCCTGGCGAAGGGGCGCGGCAGCCACGCACAGCCGGGGCAATTCAGAAGAAGCCAGAACTGGATCGGCGGCAGTCGGCCTGGTAATGCGGCGTACGTTCCACCTCCACCTGAATACGTCACAGACTGCATGGGTCAGTTGGAGACGTTCATTCATCAGGAGGGCTCATCGCTGCCCCTGCTGATCAAGGCCGGGCTTGTACATGCACAGTTCGAATCGATCCATCCTTTCCTCGACGGCAACGGCAGAGTCGGTAGGCTACTCATCACCTTCATGCTTTGTGCCGAGGAGGTGTTGCGCGAGCCCGTTCTCTATCTCAGCCTCTTCTTCAAAAAACATCGGCGCCTTTACTATGATCGGCTCAATGAAACGCGAGAAAGCGACGGTTGGAAGGCGTGGCTCGACTTCTTCCTGCAAGGTGTCCGCGACACCGCAAATCAGGCGGTGCGAACGGCCGGCAACATCGACAAACTCTTCAATGCAGACAAGGAAAAAATCGAGCGCTTCGGCCGCGGCGCAGCTTCTGCGCTCCTGATCTATAGGTATGCCCAGGCCAACCCGCTTTTCTCGATCAGGAACGCAGCCCGGGAAATGAAGGTAAGCTTCCCAACCGCGTCCGCGGCGGTGGATCGCCTGATCGAGGTCGGCATCCTGCGGGAGTCCAGCGGAAAACGAAGAGGCCGCCTGTTTCTCTACGGCACTTACCTCGACATTCTCAATCGGGAATCCTGAGCTGCCAGACTGTATAGATTGACTGCCGAGTCTGGCCACAAACCGCAGAGATTGGGTGCGCAGAATCTGCATGTGTGGCGGGCCGATGATCAGGTCTTTCGAAAGAAGAAAAGCTGCATACCAAGCTTTTGTCGAAAAACAGGCGGGCCGCTCGGGAATTTGAGGGCTGACGGTGACGTTTTTCGAAAGAAGAAAAGCTGCGTACCTGGCTTTTGACGAAAGAGTCTGGGATGATTGCGTCTCCCCGCGCCCAATGTGCTGTACACCATCTTCATAAGAAGCGAAATCAGTTCACCTTGATAGAACGAATCAGGTCGATGTCCTCGATCAGCCCCTCGTGATATCGGTCCATCTGACATTTAGGACATGCCGTAGTTGCTCGTTTGCACGAGTCGACAAACCATGTGATTTTCTCCGGCGACGGTTTCCCGTCAAGGAGGCAAGTCCATGATCCAGTCGTTCATGCGAACAGTGCGCGCCGGACGTAAGCAGGTGCTGGCGTTCCTGCTCGCTTCCTGTATCGGAACGGCCGTTCTGGCGCCCTGCGCCAGCATGGCCCAAAACCTCGGCACCACGCCGGCGACGGGTCAGGCAGTCCAGGGCCAGACCGCGGCACAGCCGGAAGGCGCGTTTCTCAATGCCGTCAACTGGCTATGCAACGTGATTTGCCCGGTGGGAGCCGGCATCGCTGTCGTCGCAACCATCCTTCAGTGGCGCAGCGGACGCAGCTGGCTTCCTTCCGCCATGACCGCGGGCGGTCTGATCTGCGTTTCCGGCATCCTGCGGCTCATCGAGTACTTCATCGCGCAAGGCCAGGCTATCGGATAGGTGGTTTATGCAGGCGCCACTGGTTTTCAGAGCCATTCTCGGCCTCCTCATGGATCTAGCCATCCCGGCGTCGCTGGGCGCGTTCGTGATGGCGGGGATGAGACTGCGCTCGGAAGGGGGAATGAACTTTGAGGCCAGTGGCGGTTTTCTGAAATGGCTGCTCTGGGGATGTTTCCTGCTGAGCCTGCCTGGGGTGAGCCGCTGGCTGGTTCAGGAGTCGGTTCCGGGGGCGCAACAGCTTGCTATCGCCGGAGCGAGCGGGGCGCAGTATACGGCCGGCATTGAGCGGGTCACAAACGATTTCGTCAGCGACGTTCTGATAGGACACATCGTTCCGGTGGTCGCCGCCTCACTTGTCTTCAAAGCAGTTCTCGATACGAGTCAGGGCTACAACCCTTTGGCTTCAATTATCGCGGCGTTGTTTCTCCTTGGCGTTCAGGGGTTCTACAACCTCGCGACCGGAAGCTGGATGCAGACCGGCGACACCTATGGAATGACGGACATGCTGATGAGCATGTTCGCGTATGCCGCGAACCGGATCAGCCCCATAGTCGGGGGCCTCGCGCTTTCGGCAGCAATCCTCAATCACGTGCGGCACCGCCCATGGGGTGCACTCGCGGCGAGTGGTCTTGCCTTTCTGAGCGTCAGCGGGATCTGGGCGCTGGTCACGCATTTTGCGGGGGTGAGCCTGTGAAGCACCATGTGCTGGAACTCGTCGGCGCGGACCTTCTATGTCTCACGGTGTACCTCGCCTATGCGGCGCTGGTTCCAATTTCGCTGCCCCTTATCGGGATGGAATCTGTGGCGGCATCGAGCCCGGAT
>DATEPO010000070.1:0-6235 GCA_035273145.1 Nitrospiraceae bacterium | reverse complement strand
CAAAATCGGCTCGATCACAAGGCCTTTCTCGCTGGACGTGGGTTTCCAGTCGCGGCCTTTGGGGCTGTCTCTGACCCGAAAGACTTGACGAACACGGCGACGGCCATTGGATTTCCCTGTCTTTGCAAGACGGCGACGGCGGGCTACGACGGCAAGGGGCAATGGCGATTAGGTTCAGCACGCGAGGCGGCAAACCTCCAGGAACGACTCTGCCACAGCGCATCTTCAAACTGCCGATGGATCGTGGAACAGTTTTTAGGATTTGCCAAAGAGCTCTCGGTCCTAGTCGTGCGGGCGGCCAACGGCGACCGACGGGTCTATCCCGCCACGGATAACGTGCATGAAGCCGGTATTCTGCGCACGACGTTGGTTCCGGCCGCCATCGAGCAGGTCATTGCTGAACGGGCACAAGAAGTAGCCATCGCCGCCATCGAGGCCCTGCACGGCGTCGGCGTGTTTTGTGTCGAGCTGTTTCTGATGCCGGACGGCAGGCTGCTGATCAATGAAATTGCGCCGCGCCCGCACAACTCCGGCCATTACACACTCGACGCCTGTAGCGTGTCGCAATTCGAGCAACAGGTCCGAACGCTCTGCGGATTGCCGCTCGGCGAGGTGCGATTGCTGAGTTCCGCCGCGATGGTCAATCTCATTGGAGAGGACATGGCGCGCGTCGGTTCCGAAGACGCGCTCATCGCGCTTCTTCGAGTTCGAGGCTCGACGCTCCACCTCTATGGGAAGACATCGATGCGTCCCGGGCGCAAAATGGGACATGTCACGTTTCTAGCGGAGCAGCCGAAAGAAGCCAGCGAAGCGGCACTTCATTTTCAGGCGTCTCTTCGCGAATCGCCGGCGACGTAGCGGATTCACCCTTCACCGCCTTGCTCTTCCAATCCCTAGTCCAGGTCTCTCCAGCTACGATGTCTTTCCGGTGAGAAGAATTGGACGTCCGGGCGTTTAAAAAGCCCGATCAGTGCCATCCCTGCTAAGAAACCTCCGACATGAGCGAAGAAGGCCACGCCACCGCCGGCTCGTCCGACACTCATGCCGCCGCTCAGCACCTGCATGACGAACCAGAGGCCCAGCACTAATGCGGCCGGCACGTACATCATGCGGGTGTAGATGCCGAGCGGAATCACCACCAGGACCTGCGCGCGGGGAAAGAGCAACAAATAGGCGCCGAGCACGCCTGAGATTGCGCCGCTTGCGCCCACCATCGGCACCGTCGAAGTGGGATCGGTGATGGCATGGCTGAACACGGCGAGGATGCCGCACACCACATAAAAGACGACGAACCGGACGTGCCCCATCGTATCTTCAACATTGTCGCCGAAGATCCACAAGTACAGCATGTTGCCGATCAGATGCATCCAGCCTCCGTGCAGAAACATGCTCGTGACGAGCGCGACCAGCGGCGCTGCGCCGTGGATCTCAGGCGGCAGTGCCGCATTGCCGAAGACCGTCGCCGGGATGGCGCCGAACCGGTAGACGAAGAGTTCGCCGGGCTGCGGCGGGAGGGACGCTTGGTACAGATAGACCAGCGTACAGAGCACGATGAAGCTGACGGTAACGAGTGGAGTGATGTGAGCGGGGTTATCGTCGCGTAAGGGAATCATTCAAGGCAAGTAAAACGTACAAAGGTAAAAGTAAAACCGCACTGTTGCCTTTTCACTTTTTACCTTTTACCTCTCCCGTTCGATGCGTCAACGGATCGAACGGGAGCGGTGCGTTGGGACCAAGCGGGATTGAAAAACCGGCCGCATGCGTGTGGCCTCCCCCGCCGTACTGCATGGCAATGGCGGCGACATCGGCTCCGTCATCGCGGGAGCGCAGACTGTAGTACCGCCGTCCATCGCGATCATGCCAGATGACGCAGAAGGGATGATCCTTTGAGAGCCGTTCACCGATTTGACTGGTGAGGACGGAACTCTGCGCGACGGGGACGACCGCTTCTTGAAACGGAAGCATGACGGCCGATGCGGCGATCTTCCCGACCAGTTCAGTCTCATAGCGAAGAATCGCGCGCCCTTCCGCCTCCAACATGTCTTGCCGGAGTGCATCCCAGACGTGGAAGTCATAGGGATAGGAAGCGAGTGCGGCGTTGATTTCGCGGCTCCCCGGCAAGGACCAGGTCCAGAGATCTTTATCCTGCACATATTGAAGCAACCACGGCGCGGGCTGTTGATGGGCCCATTCCCACGCTAACACCGCCCCGGACTTTTTCAGGTCAAAGTAGGCAAACGGAAGACCGGCCAAGGCATCTTGTGCGGTGACGTGGTGGTCGAGAACCTGGAGGCTGGCGGCTTGCTGTGCCATCGTCTCCAACGTGGGGCGGTTATAACTAAAGTCCACCATGACAATATGTCGGCCGTCCAGATCGAGAGGCGGCGGGTATCCATGCTTGACGGCTTTGAACTCCGCGGTCGGAAATTTTTTCCATAAGGCCCAGGCCGCGCCGAAGCCGTCTGAGCAGTCGGCATGGTAGAGGACGATATCCGGCGGCGTAGGGCCGGCTTGTCTCGATTGTGAAAGGCCGTGATGCATCTGAGTCAGCTTACCATGATGCTGTTTGCCAGAGGAATGAGAAAGTGAGTGTTACAGGCCGGCGGGTGCCGGCATAGCGCTGACCCGAGCAGTGTCGAGAGGCTGGGGAAAGGCGTTGATCCGATCGATGAGCTGCCTCAAGCGTCCCGCGCTTCGGCGGTTGTAGTGAAACACGAGCCGGGGGAGACCTTTGAGCGCGGCTTCATCGAGCTCTTCAGGAAACGCGCCGCGTTGAATAAACGTTCCCCCGGCAAGCATGTCCTGAAAGTCTGCATTGAGGGTGGCCAGTTGCGGGTCGGTCAGCGCGTGCCGCATGCGGAGCACCTGATTGTGATGGACGAAGCGACTGGAGTGGTAGTTGCGATAAAACGTTTCAATCTCCTCGACTGCGGCCTGCTCCGAATCCAAAATTTTAAAGAGACTGAGGTCTTCCGGATTGATCAGTCCCTGGGCCAGCAATTCATCGGTGAGAAAGGCATGCCAGCGATTCCAGTAATCGCTTCCTGGCGCGTGCAGACAAACAATCGGTTGCGGGTGGCTTTTGCCGGTCTGTAGCAGGGTCAACACTTCAAAGCATTCATCATGCGTGCCGAATCCCCCTGGAAACAGCGCAGTGGCGTGCGACTCTTTGAGGAACATGAGCTTGCGCGTAAAGAAGTATTTAAACATGATCAGCTTCGGGTCATCGGCAATCGTCGCATTGGCGCCCTGCTCGAACGGCAGCATGATATTGAGGCCAAAACTGTGGTCCCGCCCGGCGCCTTCTTGAGCCGCTCCCATAATTCCATCGCCGCCTCCGGTGATCACCATGAAGCCGCGTTCCACCAGCCGATGGGCAAAGGCGCGTGCTAAATGATAGTTGGGATCGTCGGGAGAGGTGCGGGCGGAGCCGAAAAAGCTGACTTTCTGTCGGTCGCGATACGAGTAGAAGGTTTTAAAGGCGTACCGGAGCTCCCGCATAGCCCGGTTCATAATTTTCAGATCGAGCGTATCCACCTGCGAGTCGTCCAACCGCAAGAGCGTCACGAGCATTTCTTTGCGGAGCATCTGGCGCAGATCGCCTTTGGTATCGTCCAAAAGGGCTTGGACCTGTTTGAGGATGGTCTCGTTGCTAAGGCCAAGCCGGGCTGCTGAATCAAATTCTCTCATCGTGTCTCCTATATAATGCAGGCTAATTTTATCAGTCTCATGTCACCCGGTCAAAACGCTCTCTTGTCAAAGTGCAGTGGCCATCAGTAGACTGTTCTCGGCCATGCCTCTTCATCGGGTTCATGATGACCAGTATTGAGCGCACATTTATCCGTCGCTTGTCACGCATTCCCTCGCATGGGTTGGGCCTGTCCGTGGACGTCTATTCGCCGAATCTTTTTGACCTCTCGGAAGCCGTCGTTTCCAATGGATTGCGTTACGACTATTTGGAAATCTTCCAAGCCTCTCAATCGGCCTTAGCGGAGGTGCGTCGCCGATTGCCGGACGCGTTGCTTGAGTACCATGCCGAAGGGTTATGGCTGACGCAGCCCGAGTGGGGAACCGACGATGATCTCGCCCACGCACTGTCCGGGACAGCGTCTCATCTTGCCACGCTTGGCAGTTATTGGATCAATCATGAATGTGCGACGAAGCAGATGGCCGGATTGTCGTTCGGCACCTATTTGCCTGCCCTGTTCACCGCCGCCAGCGCCGATGTCACGGCGGCGCATGCGACACGGCTTCAATACAGCCTCGCAGGCTCCGGACAATTCGCAGTGAGTCGTGAACCGCTCGTATTGCTGGAGATTCCGCCGCTGACCTATTTCGCCTTCGGCGATATGCCGGTCACGGAATTTTTCAGCCGGATTGCCGCTCGGATGCCGTGCGGGTTTGTGTTGGACCTCGGTCATGTGTGGACCTACTATCGTTATTCGGGTGAGTGGCGCCGCCGATCCGTGACGGCATTTCTCACTGAATTTTTAGATGCGTTTCCTCTCGAGCGCGTCGTACAGATTCACATCGCAGGCCTGGCTGTTCATGAATCGGCCATAGGTAATGCCTCCGAAGATCGTTGTGATGACGAGGCACCGTTCTGGATCGACGCCCATCATGCGCCGATTCCGGAAGTGCTGTGGGACATGCTCGATCAGGTCCTGGCACATCCCAAATTGCGTGCGTTGAAAGGTCTGGCGTTGGAAATCGATACCAAATCGATCGGCCAGATCGTGCATGAGCTGCATCAGGTGCAGCAGCGGTTCGGCGAGCGGGTGACCGCAGTGTGCGATGCGGTACAAACGGCGCCTGTGCCATCAGTATTGCATGATGATTCCACGAGCGATTCAATCGCGATAGAACCAACTGCCGACGCAGTCAACGCATTGCGTCATCAATATGAAGACTATTCGAGGGTTGTCAGCGGGCATATCAGCGCCTCGCAAGCCGGACTCCCATCGCGATGGCTTGAGCCGGGTAATCTGGCGGTGTATCGACAGATGTATCTACCGCATGAAATTCTGGGCTGGGGCGGCGACGTGCATGATATGTTTCCTGAGACCTGTCGTGCATTGGTCCAAGAGGGGATCGATGTATCCGCATTCGTCGGTTTCTGGTTCCGCGAGCCGCGTCCGCTCAATCAACCATATGACTTTTTTCTGTTGAAGGTGGACCGATTCCCACGATTCGTCCGCGAGGTCTTGCCGGCCGCGTTTCCGCGCGCGATGCGTGAAGCGGACGCGCTTCGCGACGCCTATCAGATCGCGTGCGATGACGTTGTCCAACCCGAAGAGGCGCACTCATGAACTTCTGGGGGACTTTGCCCCAACCCATAATTGGCTTAGCGCCGATGGATGGCGTGACCGATGCCGCGTTTCGGCTGATCGTCGCGCAGCAGGGTCGGGCCGATATCAGTTTCACGGAGTTTACGAATGTCGGAGACATCTGCCGAGGCCCGGATCGGATGTTGTCGTCGCTGCTCTACCACGAATGCGAACGTCCCGTCGTGGCGCAACTTTATGGAAAAGATCCCGATCTGTTTTATCAGGCCGCGCATATCGTGTGTGAACTCGGCTTTGACGGATTGGATATCAATATGGGATGTCCTTCCAAAAATGTGGCCTCATCGGGGTCGGGCGCCGGGCTGATCCGAACGCCTGATGTGGCACACGCGATTCTCAAGGCCGCTCGCCAGGGTGTGACGGATTGGGCCAATGGACAGACGCTGTTCAATGCCGGAATCAAGACGGCTCGCGCCGAATTCATTCAGTCGATGAACCTTAGACGAGTCGGCGTGTCCGTCGTCCCGCGTCGCCTGTTGCCCGTATCGGTCAAGACCCGGTTGGGCTACGACTCAGTAATTGTCGAGCGGTGGATCAGTCACCTGCTCGATGAGCAGCCGGCCGCGATCACCGTGCATGGGCGGACGCTGGAGCAGATGTATCGCGGGGAAGCCGACTGGGGTGCGATCGCCAGGGCCGTGGACTTGGCCAAAGGAACCGGGACCTGGTTGTTGGGCAATGGCGATGTGCATTCCATGCAGGACGTCATCCGTCGCGTGCGCGACACGGGCGTGCATGGTGTGCTGGTGGGGCGCGGAGCCTTGGGGAGTCCATGGTTTTTCAAAACCAACGACACGGCTCGGACGCTCTCGAGATCCCAGGACGATCGAGAGCGGCAACGGTTCCCTTCTGTTTCGGTCGAGGCGGATCTTGCAACGCGATTCGCAGTC
>DATEPO010000069.1:0-15790 GCA_035273145.1 Nitrospiraceae bacterium | reverse complement strand
TGGACAGTCGGTCGTGCAGGAACTCATTTCCCACCAGTAGGACGACCAGCACTGCAAAGAACACGGCCGTCGTAGTCAAAGAGGCGCTTTGTGAATAGAAAATGGTGTACGCGCTGAACAGGCCGCCCAGTAGGAACTGGATGGCCATGGGATAGTACGGTTCTGCGCGAGCGAGGAAATGAAAGGCGCTCTCTGTCCCAGCCTGTAGGTCACGAGTCTTAGCAAAATCGGCTCGCCCCTTGAGCACGATCAGGCTCCCCAACAGAACCAGATAGAGCAGCAAAATTAAGTTATCGAGCAGGCGGTCGATCCGTGTCAGCGTGACGGTATCGTATGTCACGCCGGCGAAAAAGAAGACCACGGGCAGGAACGGCTTGGCGAGCGCGGCGCGAAGCTTGGTAGCCAATGGAGTCACAGACGAGTGCAACGATGTGACAGGCGACCTCGATACCGCATGGGATAAGTATATAACTAACCCTGATTATCCGTGACGCCGTCGTGAGCCGGCTAGCCGGATTATTCGAGGCCGAACGGGAAAAGCCCTGCTGAGCACGGGGTCGATCACTCCAATAGGGTTCATGAATGGTCCAGGTTAGGGAAATGGAGGAAGCGGAGCAACGGTGACAGGAAGCCCAAGGAGTTGTTTCAGCCAGGGGGCCATCTCATCTTCAGGTAGTGGGGCTCGGTTCAATCGCACCTCTAATTGAAACGCTCCGTCGATGCCCACGATCCCAATAATGGCTGATGCATCATCTCGGTCGGCCAGCATGTCTTGAGTATGAAATTCACATAACGTGGCATAGAGTCGTCCGGTCGGCGCAATCGTGCTTAGAATTTCCGGGACTTCATCCAACGGACAATGAACCGAGCAGCGGTACACAGAGCGCGACCCAGGTTCCACGGCTTGAAAGTCTTTCAGAGCCTCTTCTGAAAAACCGGTTAAATAAGCCCGAACGGTGGTCGGCTCCTCATGGGTGGACGCCAGACGACTGGCAGGTACGAGAAATTCAAAGGCATCCGACGAATTGTATTCGAATTGAGAAGGCCCAAACGCATCGGGCCAGGAGCAGAAGAGCGGGGCACGTGAATCCTCCGGCACAATGACGACTTGATCGTTAATAATGTGCGACTTCAACGGCACATCGAGCAATGCGATCGCTTCATGAAACGCCGATTGCCGGTCTTCCAGCCAGAGGGATCGTTCATCATCGGCGCGTGTCTCTCCCGGTGTAATGACGTCGGCGGTATGCAATCGCACCCGAATGAAGGCATGCGTATGGCGAAAGCCCAGCCAGAACATGGCCCGCGGTAAAATCGTGCGCAACGGCATCGTGATGTTCCAAGGGTGGCTGATCGAACAATACGTGCCGACCTCCTGATAGCGTTGATAGACGGTATGAAACGCGCCCGCGAGGAGAAAAAAGTCGCCCTGCCATGCGTCTCGCACCTGGACTAACGTAATATCTTCGATTGACCAAGGGTCTAATTTATCCAGCTCATCAGGCGTCTCCACCGCCCATTCTTCGATATAGGCAATGATATCCTTTGCCGGACTGGCCGGCTTCAACCCTAACCCAGCCAGCCGCTCACCGACCCTCAATACCTGATTAAAGTCCAGCTTCCCCTGAGTTTCCCACCGCCGCTCCCGCATCTTTCTTCCTTATTTCTCTACCCATGCAGGCCTAATGCAAGCGAGGAGGCGGCTGGGTTGGTCCTATTGCGCCCATCGAGCGAGCATTCTGATCATGCGCTTAGGAGCCAAGACCAGCCCAGCCACCTCCTCCCTTCGCCACTTCATTTGACCTGCAACAATCCCTGCTCCACTTTAGCATCGGCCATCAGGCGGTCCACACTGTCCTTCAGCATCGCATCGAGCGCATCCTGTACATCTCGGTCATTAAAAAGGACGACTTTGTTGTTACGCGATCCGTGAAGACTCATGCGAGCCACACTGCCGTCTTTTTGGTTACGGGCCTGAAGCGCTACCCGCATCTTCACGGAAATTTCTGTCGACAGTGCTTTACTAGTGGCCTGAGCCAAAAACTCCTCGACCTGCCCCGTGATCACGGCATCAATGTCCGTCCGATTCGCGGCCGCCTCGCCCGGCAAGGCCACGGTCACTTGCCATCCCTTCTGCTTGAGATAATCTGCCATGAACTGCGCGATAACATATCCCGGCATGTCGTTCCACACCGCATACGAGGTATACCCTCCTCCAGCATGGGTTCGCCGACCGATCGGACCTTTTTCCGTCCGCTGGTCTTCGAACGGCACAATGATGGCCGTCAGCGTATCGCGCGAGACCGTCATATCGGTACGGTCGGCGGGAAGACTCCCCGGATACAACATGACGGTCTCGCCTTTCCCCGCACAGCCGCTCAGGACAAGCAACAACACGATGCTGAACCATGACCACATCAATCGAACCAAGGCGAACCTCCTTGTAAGAATACTAGGCGAAGAGTCAAAAAAGTAACCACGTCTCACCAGAAATACTAGCGAGCCCTGACATCCAGTGAAGGCCTCTCCGTAGACCACCAACCAAAGCGATACTGGCATTGGGACAGAGCCGTCAACAGCACACCGACTACAAGAATGAGCAGTGCCACTTTTGTCGTTGTAGGAAGACCCGGTCCCTCCGTCACGGTAGCCACGTCCCGTCCGCAGAATCGACACACGACCGCGTAGGGCTGAATGGATTCCGCACAGAAGGGGCAGGGCCGTCGCCGCGGAGGAAGCATAAACAGCAGGAGACCAACCAAGGGAGTCGTGATCAGCGAAAGAAGAAACCACCCGACCGCGGAACGACCGAATTCTCGCGAGGCCAGTAAGGCCACGGCTAAAGCCAGAAGACCATACAGGCCGATCCCGATTTCCATAGTGTCCGTACTCGCCGAGAGGGATGCAATGAAATCCGATGTTCGGCAGCTATGCCGTAATGACCGGCAAGATCGTCCGAAACGTCTCCCGTCCGGCCTCAATCAGACGTCCCCCGATCACGAGCGGATCGTCATGCCGGATAAACCGGGAGAGCTTGAAGAAGCGACGCCCGGCCAAAACTGCAGCGACTTCAGATTTACGATCGTGGGCTACAGGCAACGTAAAACCTTCACCCTGTTTCCACTCCCATGGTGAGGGACTCAAGGAGAGATGAAGATTCTTGCCGGCGACTAAGTGATAGCGGTTCATGAAGTTTTGTTTGTACTGGAGCAGCGCCGCACCCTCGATGATCATAGCAAAGACAAAGTGATGGCCCCACCAGAAGAGAGAGCGAAAGGTCAATTTCTCCTCCCCCTCAAAGTGTTTGGGAAAATCGAGGTACTGGTAAGGATAGTCCTCCAAATGCTCACCTTTGACGAACTGGCATTTTTTGAGATTGAACGACGGCGGCGCCAAGAGGGCGACTCCAGCCACCTCGGTTTGGAGGCCCGCGTGCAGGCCGTCGAGCAGCGCGCGAACCTTCTTCATAATGCGCGCTTTCTGTAGGAAGAATTGCTGGTCGCCTATCAGCCGAAGTTCATCCTCAGTAAAAAGCGGATCTGTACTGCCCATCGTTGCTTCATTCATCGAGGATTATGACTGATCTATTGGTTCGGCTTCCGGCAATCCCACGCTCGCAATGAAGCGGCCTAGTCGCTTCCATTCCTCATCGTGCATATCCATAAACTCGACCCCGAATGTCTCACCATGCGTCCAGCGAACAGCCGCCACTGTAATGCCCAGCGGGGCTTGCTCATTCGGAAGATGAATCTTCAATTGAAGCTCGGTTCCAGGCTTGACCGCGATACGGCACTCTATCCGGCAACCACGTACGGAAAGATCCGCCAGTGTCCCTTCTCCGCCGACGACATTGACGGATGAAAAGGAACTTCGAAATTGGACCGGAAACCGTCGATGCTGCCGCTTTTCATCAAGTGGTTTACTCATGACCATAGGCTTCTGACTTCGTCTGTCGGCTGTATGCGCGTGTGCGTTCGATGATCGAATGATTTATCGCTGGTGGGTTTCAAACTTCGACACATCTAACTCGAACACGCGGCGGCATTCCGCGCAGCGGATGCCCGCGGTATCCCGCACGACATCCATCACGCAAACCCCCAGCGCGGTTCGATGCGCTTCAAGGCACGTCGCCAGATGCTCGAATGCGGGATGCGGGTCAAGATCCATGAGTTGATCCTGCCCGGGCAAATGGGTCCGCAACGATTGGATCGTGAGACGATGCGACAAATGGCAGGAGCTACAGTTTAGAATGAGGTGGTGCGGGGCGACGAGCCGCTTCAGCCCTAAGCACAGGGGATGCACCGAGAAGCACTGTTGGAGGAAGGCGCCGCTGGTGTGGATGACAGCCATCAGCGTTCCGCATCACCGCTAGGCAGCCAACCGGGCAAGAGCGATCAGCGCACAGGCGCCTACCACGTACGGAATCACACAGGAGTAGAGCAGCATTTTGGCACGTTGTTCGGACGAATGCTCCGGATGGCGAAGCCGCTGTTCTTTGTAAATGAACTCATAGATCAAGATCGCCAAGGTCAGGGTCAGCGCCATAATACGGCTGGTGCGCGGCCAGCTATAGGCTCCGCTCAGGAGAAAATCCATGGTGAAGAAACCGCTAAAACATAGCAGCATTGGGGCGACCACCAGCCGAATGATATCGGCAAATCGCGCCTGCCACAGGAAGACCTTGGAGGGAGAGACAGATGATGGAAGATGGGACGTCACTGGGCGATCACCGGCTCAGTAAGTGGGACCGAGGCATTGACCGCTACGGCTTGGCACAGTTTGCAGACACGCGGCCGCTTTTTCAAAAAGGACACCGCTCCACTGGCCAAGCAACTGTAGTGAACGAATTCATCGCAGACCGTGCAGCGTGACCACCCGCCGCGAAAGAGCGTGACATTGCGATACAGCCCCTTTTTGCACACCTTGCATGTGCGCGGCTCTATGCCCAACAGCATCGGCTCCCAATCGCCACCGGCTTTTCGAATACTCATAGGACGTGAGTATACTGAAGCGGCACGACAAATGACAAGTAAGGGCACAAGGGGACGGCGCAATCTGGTGATGTGGTGCATGTTGAAGGCACATCAGAAAAACCCGAACCGCAAACTCTACATCTTTCACGGACGGTTTGACACCTTGTGAAATCGTTTGCTACTCTCTCGGCCCGTTATCCTCTGTTTGCTTCATGGATTCAACCTGCTATGGATATGAGCCGGTATCTGGAACAAAAACGCCAAGACATCGATCGAGTTCTCGATGAGGTGATTCCGACTGAGAAACGTGAACCGACCACGCTTCATGAAGCCATGCGATATAGCGTGTTCGCAGGTGGAAAGCGGGTCCGTCCTATTCTCGCCATCGCGGCCGCGGAAGCCGTCGGCACTCCTCCACGACCCGTGTTAGCCATCGCGTCCTCATTGGAACTGATCCATACATACTCATTGATCCATGACGATCTTCCGGCAATGGATAACGATGATTACCGGCGCGGCAAACTGACGAATCACAAGGTCTATGGCGAAGCAATGGCGATTCTCGCCGGAGACGCCCTGTTGACGCTGGCATTTGAACTCTGCAGTCGAGCGGACCTCATGGATGGCCTCGAGCCGCAACGACAAGTGCAGATTATCTACGAATTGGCTGTTGGATCAGGGCATCTCGGCATGGTCGGCGGGCAGGTCTTGGACATTCAGGCGGAACATCAAGACATCGATCTTACAGCATTGCACAGAATTCATGCGCACAAGACCGGGATGCTCATTCGTGCTGCCGTCCGCATGGGCGCTCTCGCCGCTTCCGCTGACGCAGAGCAACTGCAACACCTCACCGGTTTTGCTGAGGACATCGGACTCGCCTTTCAAATCGCCGACGATGTGTTGAATGTAACCGGCACACGGGAACAATTGGGCAAGAATGCAATGACAGACGCACAGCGCGGCAAAAAGACCTATCCGACTTTCTACGGTGTCGATGGAGCTCGCACGCTGGCCGATCAGTGCATCGAGCGAGCGATTGGACGATTGAGCAGCTTCGACGGCAAGGCCGATCCGCTTCGCGCGCTGGCTACCTACATCACCGCACGCCGGAACTAGCGGCTGCTGAAAATGGCCCTGGGCTTCGTTCTCGGTTCATCAAAGTCCTCGACGTAGCCCCCACGGGAAGGAGCGCGTCTTGGCGCGCGGTGGGTGGGCGCGTGAAAGGCCGCGCCTGCGGCTTTGATTTCACCTGCGGCCTCGCCCAGAGCCATTTTGAGCAGCCGCATCAACAAACTTCAGGGACGTTGATGAAAGCTCTCGTCACAGGCGCAACAGGATTTATTGGAGCGGCAGTCGCCCGTGCGTTGGTCAATGCGGGGACTGACGTCCGGGTGCTGGTTCGCCCGGATAGCGATCTTCGCAATCTTCGCGACCTCAAGGTCGAACAGGTTCACGGCGATCTCCGTGATCGCGATTCTCTGCGACACGCTTTGACCGGCTGCCAGCAGCTCTATCATGCAGCGGCCCATTATGCCCTTTGGGCCAGAGATCCGGCTATCTTTTACGAAAGCAATGTGTCCGGCACGCGGACGCTACTCGAAGCCGCACGTGAAGTCGGAACGGAACGCATTGTGTATACAAGTACGATTGGAACGATCGGCCTTCCTCTGCATGGCGGCGTCGGCACGGAGCAGACGGCCGTCTCGCTCACGCAGATGGCGGGACACTATAAGCGGTCCAAGTATCTTGCCGAGCAGGAGGTGCTGAAGCTAGCTCAGGCCGGACTGCCGGTCGTCATCGTCAATCCCAGTGCTCCAGTCGGCCTGGGTGATGTCAAGCCGACGCCGACCGGTCAAATGATCGTCGATTTCATGAAAGGCCGGATGTGGGCCTACATCGAGACCGGGATGAACCTGATCGATGTCGATGATGTGGCCATCGGACATCTTCACGCCATGGAACGCGGGCGCGTCGGCGAGCGGTATATCTTGGGACACCAGAACCTCACGCTTCGTGAGATTTTTGCCCTTCTAAGCCGGCTGACCGGCGTCCCGGCGCCACGCCTGAAACTGCCGTGGCAAGCCATCCTGCCCTTGGCCTATGCGAATCGATGGTTCGCCGATTATCTCAGCCACCGTCCGCCGCGCATTCCGCTCGAAGGCGTCCGTATGGCGAAGTACCACATGCACTATGATTGCAGCAAAGCCGTGCGAGAGTTGGGCTTGCCTCAAACGCCCGCTGAAGTGGCTTTGGGAAAAGCGGTCAAATGGTTTCGCGATAACGGATATGCATTAAGAATAAAGACGTGAATCACCATTCGCTCGAAGCAATTAGGTGAAGTAATAAGTAAGGGGGTCATTGAGTCATTGCATGAAGCACCGTCAGCCAAGTAACTCTATTGCAAGTAATCAAGTAATTGAAGAAATACCCTCACTAATTATGATCATTCACCTTTCATCTTGAACGAATAACGCTATGCGCGGTCTGCTCATTCGTTTTGTCATCACCTGGGTCTCGGTCTTTCTGGCGGGCTACATCATTCCCGGCATTCGCATGGACACGGTGGGAGCCGGCATGGCGGCGGCCATTCTGCTCGCGCTGCTCAACGCCGTTATTCGCCCTGTTCTCTACATCGTATCTATCCCGCTCATTCTTCTCACACTTGGACTGTTCACGGTCGTCATCAACGCCCTCCTGCTTGAACTGGTCGCCTGGCTCGTGCAGGGCTTTCACGTGAGCGGCTTTGGGGCCGCCTTCTGGGGCGCAGTCGTGATCAGCGTTGTCAGCACGATTCTCAATCTCTGGGTGTCGGGAGAAGGACGCTGGGAAATTGTCTCCCACGAGCCGCGCAGGCCACCCCGCGTGATCAATTGATTGCTACGCCAGCGGCACCTTGTTAGAATGCTTTTCTCCTGAAAGGAAGGCAGCATGGGACCGGCAGTCGAATCTTCAACAAACAGCAAGCAAACGACCCTTCAAAAAACGCTGACAACGGCCCTTAACGAGCTGGGACTTGATCCGGCGCTGATTGCCATTCATTCGGAAAGTAGCGGTCCCCTCATCGCGCAAGTTTCCCGCGGGCTCACTCCACGCGACGCACAGGCAATCTTACGAGCCCTCTCCCTTCAAGAAGTCACGTCGAAAGCACTGGAGCAGAGCAGCCGAGTCGAGGGCGGCGACTCGAAACTCATCCGGCTTCGCATGATTACCCCCGGTGCGAAATCGTTGCTGGCCGCGCCGCTCCAATACCAACAGCGGACATACGGCATGATCGTGATGGGGCGTAAAGAGTCGGCGACCTTTGCCAAAAAGGAGAAAGCGCTCTTAGAGAGCACTGCGGAGGAAATTACGAAATCGCTCGAACAGGCCTCATTATTCGACCACACACTGATTTTGAGCCGCTCCTTCGTCAGCCAAGAACCCGTTGCCGCGCCGCCTGCGCGTGAATCCTATGCAGCGCCGCTATCGCATGCCACGCCCGATATGCAACAGCGGGTGGTCGCGCTCTTACAGGACACCATGCAGACCACGCCGTTCGATCGTGCCTGGGTGACCGCGTACGATCCGATCGCCGGCGCCGTGGAAGTGATCGGCATGCTCGGCGGCGAACCCAAAGGCGAGAAAAAAGATCTGAAAGCCAGCCAGCGCCTGGCGCTGGAGACGTCGGCCTCAGGCTGGACGGTTCGACATCGCAAACCGCGTGTCGATCATGACCTCGCATCAACACAAGGGCGGTTTCAGGACCACAAACATTTGTACAAGGATCGGTATCTCTCCGCGCTGGTCGTTCCCTTCTTTATTCGGGGACAGGTCGGAGGAACGGTCACGCTGGCGTCCAAAGGCTCCATGCAGTACGCCTTGCCGGACGTCAAAACCTTGGAACCACTGCTGGCGAAACTCGCCGATCTCATTCAGTCTGCCTCCAGCGCGCCCGCGGCGATTCCCCTGCCTGGAACAACCGGAGAGGGCCCACCCGATACGGTAACGTCGGTTGCCTCCGAACCGATGATCCGCAAGCAAGAGCGCCAGGCCGCTCTCGGTGAATTCAGCGCATTTCTGGCGACGGAAGTGCGTGAACCCTTGGCCTCCATCCGTGCCCAGTTAGAAGATGTCACGACGCCGGGCATTCTCGATTTCGATTCCCAAACGCGTGTCGAAAATGCGATGCGCGACCTGATTCGCGTCGAATCGCTGCTGCACGAAATTTTGGACTTCGCCAAGCCATTGGAACTGAATCGCCGCATCTGCCGCATCACGGATATTATTGAAAATGCCCTGCGCGTGGTTGCGACGGATTTGGATGTCAACCGCATCGGGGTCACGAAAGATTCCGATCCCCACATCAGTCCTGTTCGTTGCGACGATGCGAAAATGCAGCAGGTCTTTCTGAGCATTTTCAAAAATGCGCTGGAAGCCATGGCGCCGGGAGGGCATTTGCACATCGAGGTGTCTCAACCACGGGCCAGCCGCCACGTTCAGGTCACGGTGAAGAATGACGGGATTCCGATTCCTACCGAGCATGTCGGCAAAGTCTTCGAACCGTTTTTCACTACGAAACGATCAGGGACCGGCCTTGGCCTCGCGTCGGTCAAGAAAATTGTCGAAGAACATCAGGGGCAGATTTCGATTGCCAGTGGTCCCGGTCAAGGCACTGCAGTCATCATTCGCTTGCCCGGCCAACAACGAGGCGGACCCTATCGTGGGCGAGGCCGGCGGCCCCCGCGAAGACGTTGAGCAATGGAGGAAATTCACCATTGCAGCGATGGCTTGACAGCGCCCATCAAGCTCGCTAAGATGACGGCCTGGTTGGACTTATTACAATTTCGTCATTCGCTTTTACCTCTATCTTTTCACAAGGAGTCGGCCATGAAGACACTGCTTAGTACTGCTGTTGGGGTCGGTCTCATCGTTTCAGCTTCGCTCGTCTTGGCGAATCCGGCGTTACTGCCCAAGCATCCGGGGTATCCGGGCGGCATGGGACAAAGTCCCGTCAATGGACAGTCGACGGCCAACGATCCCGGCCAGACGAATCTGGGCGGCGACAAGGCCATCTTGGAATCGGCTGAGACTTATGGCAAGCACTCCATGCAGGCCCTGAAGCCTGAGTCGGGTCGGGATGCGATTGTCAACGAGAACGGCGCCGGGCGCGTGCCGCGGCACCCGGGCTATTATGACTATAAGATTGAACCACCGGTCAATTCGGCCACCAAGATCACCGGCGAACGCGCCATCAATTAAATTCTGTCGATGCCAAAAAAGGAGGTCGCTGAAAGCGGCCTCCTTTTTTTATGTTCTCTCCCCCTTCACCATATTCCTCTTCCTCACCAAAAGCATCGACAAGAGGCAGAACCCTCGCGCCGGTGGTATCATAAGATGGTTTGAACATCCTAGCTTCAACCCGCGCTCATCATGACTGCTGCACAAGAAACCGTCATTCTTCAAGGACACATTATCGACTCGCTGATTCTGGCGAAAGTGTTGGATACCATTCTGATGATGGGCGGCGCCTTCGACTTAAGCGACGTGCAGATTGGGACGACACGACAGGAAGCGTCACGCGCGACGATTGTCGTCCGAGCGACGTCACCGGCACTGCTCGCCGAGATTCTGACCGCCATTCAACCGCACGGCGCCTCGGTGGCGCGCGAAACGGATTGCACTGCCGAGCCGGCACCGACTGCCGGTGTGTTTCCGGACGGCTTCTACGCGACCACACATCTTCCCACCCAGGTTCGCTTGCAAGGACACTGGTGCGAAGTGCAGGCCATCGAAATGGATCTTGGCATCCGCATCGATCCAATCAAGACATCGGCTCAAGCGATTCCGATGACCGACGCGCGGCCCGGCGATCTCATCGTGACCGGACGAGACGGCATCCGTGTGCTGCCGCTCCAACGACCGTCCGAGCGAGACGTCTTCAGTTTTATGGAAGCGCAAGTCTCTTCAGAGCGTCCGCATGGTCCTATCATTGCCGATATCGCACGACGCATGCGAACGTTGCGTGAGGCAGGCGGAAGACATGGAAAAGTGTTATTGGCGGGCGGCCCGGCCATTATTCATTCCGGCGGCCGCGATGCGCTCACCTGGTTGATCGAATCCGGGTTTGTTCACGTCTTGTTTTGTGGAAACGCCTTAGCGGCCCACGATATGGAAGCGCATCTATTCGGCACCTCGCTCGGCTATGGACTCTCGGCCGGTCGTACGGTACCCCATGGGCATGAACATCATTTACGCACGATCAATCGCATTCGCGCGATCGGCAGTATCGAACAGGCCGTGACATCGGGGGTAATCACCCAGGGGATTATGGCGGCCTGCGTTCGACAAAAAGTCCACGTTGTCATGGCAGGCACGATCCGGGATGATGGCCCTCTGCCGGGTGTGATCACCGATTCGGTACGTGCGCAAGCGGCCATGCGAGCGGCCCTACCCGGTGTGAAATTGGCGCTGCTCGTCGCCTCTACACTCCACGCCATCGCGACCGGGAATCTGTTGCCCGCCACCGTCCCGACAGTGTGTGTCGATGTCAATCCCGCCGTGCCGACCAAGCTGGCCGATCGCGGCAGCTTTCAGGCCGTCGGGTTAGTTATGGATGCCGCCTCATTCCTGCGCGACCTCGCGCGTGAGTTAGGGGACAAGTCATGAGCCGCCTTCTCGTCTGCCCGCCGGATTATTTCGGCATTGAATATGAAATTAATCCATGGATGCGTGTTTCGAACACGGCTGACTTGAACCGCGCCCGCCTACAATGGCAAGGCCTCATGCAGGAGCTGGAGCACCAAATCGGCGTCACCTTAGAACGCATGGATCCCATCGCCGGTCTTCCGGATATGGTCTTCACGGCGAATGCCGGACTCGTACACGGTCGGCGCGCGGTCCCCAGCCGGTTTCGCCATCCGGAGCGACAGCGAGAAGAACGATACTTTGAACAATGGTTTCGCACGCACGACTATGACGTGACCCTGTTGGAGGAAGGGCTCTCTTTCGAAGGCGCCGGCGACCTGTTGGGATTTCCCGATATCTGGTTCGGCGGATATCGCCAGCGCACGGACATACGGGCATATTCTCGCCTCAACGAGGTCTTCGACCAAGAGATTATTCCGCTCGAGTTAGTGAATCCGCGCTTTTACCATCTCGACACCTGTTTCTGCCCATTGAGCGCCGGGGAATTGCTGTACTATCCCCCGGCGTTCGATCCGTACGCCCAGACGGTCCTATCAGACCGCATCGCGAAGGATCGGCAGATCATCGTTCCTGAAGCAGAGGCCCTTCGCTTCGCCTGCAATGCCGTCTGCATCGGCCGTCATGTCGTGCTGCCGGAAGGGTGCCCCGATACGATGAAGCAGTTGGAAGCACGGGGGTATCAACTCCATGCTGTGCCGTTGGATGAGTTTATGAAAGCCGGCGGCTCGGCGAAGTGCCTGACGCTTGCACTGGAGTAAGGCGCTACGGTTACTTTCTGCGAAACAGCCACGCAAAGTACATTCCCGCCACAGCGATCGTCACCAATTCAATCGTCAACAACAGTCGGCTGATCACACCGGCATCCTGTTGCGTCCCACCATCGTTCGCGGGCGGATTCAGAATGAAATGAAACCCTAAAAATTCCGGCGGCTGCCCGGGAGCTGTCTCCCATGGTGGGAACAGAAGCGCGATGAGCAATCCAGCTACCATGGTATAGAGAAGCGGCAGGTTCATGTCGTCGGTTTTCGGTTGCGCCGTCGATCGGCGCAGCGGCGTGACAGGCCGCCCGCATCGCGTGCAAAAGCGGCTGTTGTCGGATAATTCTTTGGAACAAGTCTGACAGATCATCTGTGGGCCGGGCAGAATCCTGGCAGTATACGAAGTAGCGAGTGGAAACGAAAGGTGCGTAGATCCACGTCCAACGCTCAACAACACAAGCTGAAACGACTCGATACCCAGAATGGCATCGATAGTGGATCTCTTTGACACGATCCTGAACCGTACCTATAATCCGAGCTCCTGGAGAGATCCTTTCGATGCCCAATTCGATACCGACAGAACCTCGGGTAGCAGTGATCGGAGCGGGAGCGTGGGGAACTTCGCTCGCCCGTCATCTCGCCAACAAGACACTGCCCGTTCGGCTGTGGGCCTACGAATGCGAGGTGGTCGAAACGATCAGGACGACACACGAAAACACGATTTTTTTATCCGGCGTGAAACTACCCTCCTCATTACACGTCACCGAATCCCTCGAAGAAGCCGTTCAGGACAGTGACCTGCTGCTCTTCGCCGTGCCGTCACATGCGGCTCGATCCGTCCTGCAGCAGCTTCGTCCTCTGTTGCCTCATCCCATTCCTATCGTCAGCGCCACGAAAGGAATTGAAGAAAATACATTTAATTTGATGTCGCAGGTGATGCAAGACGTCTTGCCTCCATACCTGCATCCATTCGTCTGCGTTCTTTCGGGGCCCAGCTTTGCGATCGAAGTCTGCCACGATCAACCGACCGCCATTGTTTTGGCCGGACAAGAGCCTGACATCGTTCGTCCATTACAACACGTGTTTATGACCCCGTGCTTTCGAGTCTATGCGGGAACCGATGTGATCGGCGTGCAACTTGGCGGAGCGTTAAAGAATGTGATGGCCTTGGCGGCCGGTGTGGTGGATGGCCTCAATCTAGGGCACAATGCCAGGGCCGCGTTGATTACCCGGGGGCTTGCCGAGATGATCAGGCTGGGCGTGGCCCTCGGCGCCGATCCAAAAACATTCTATGGCCTCTCTGGTGTCGGCGATCTCGTGCTGACCTGCACCGGGCCCTTGAGCCGTAACCATACCGTCGGCGTCCGACTTGGACGTGGAGAAACACTGCCCGACATTCTCAAAGAGACTCAGGCCGTAGCGGAAGGGGTCCGGACGTCCAGCGCAACGGCCGGATTAGCGCGCCGCCATAAGATCGAAATGCCCATTGTTCAAGCAGTCTGTGCAGTGCTCTTTGAAGGGAAATCGCCGCGGGGGGTGGTGAGCGAACTCATGGAACGCGCCGCGAAAGACGAAACAGAATGCTGAAAAACGCTCCCAGCTTCGTTCTCGGTTCGACGAAATCTCAACGTACCCCTAAGGGTACGCCTGCGGTTTCGTCTTCCCTGCGGCCTCGCTGGAAACGTTTTTGAGCATCCTGCTAACAGGGTATTTCCGACAAATATAGACGATGGACGAAACGTTATTAAAAAAGCTTCTCTCCGATCTTCAATCTGGGAAGACAACTGTAGAAACGGCGATTGCCCGACTGCGGTCCTTGCCCTATGAAGATCTCGGGTTTGCGTCGGTGGATCATCATCGGGCGATTCGGCAGGGATTTCCTGAAGTGATCTTTTGTGAAGGCAAGACACGGGCGCAGGTCGTCGGGATTGCGCGTGGTCTATTGAAAAAAGGCGGTCCCTTGCTGGCGACGCGGGCGGAGCCTGAAATTGGGCGAGCGCTGACCCGGCTGGATCGCCGGGCCGTCTATCATGAATTGGCTCGGGTGGTCGTCATCGAACGACAAAAGCCGATTCTGCACGGAGACATTCTGATCGTCACAGCCGGCACCTCGGATATCCCGGTCGCGGAGGAAGCGCGTGCGACGGCCGAGATTATGGGCAGCCGCACGGAGGTGCTCTATGATGTCGGCGTGGCCGGCATTCATCGCTTGTTCAGTCGACATGCGCGGCTGCTGGAGGCCCGCGCGCTCATCGTGGTCGCCGGCATGGACGGGGCACTCCCCAGCGTGGTCGGGGGTCTTGTCGACCGTCCGGTCATTGCGGTTCCTACGAGCCGAGGGTATGGAGCCAGCTTCGGCGGTTTGGCGGCCCTGTTAACGATGTTAAATTCATGCGCGGCCGGTATCGGGGTAGTGAATATCGACAACGCCTTCGGAGCCGGCTGTTTGGCGCATCGCATTAACGTGATGGGGGAGAAGTGACGTTAAGCGTTAAACGTTGTTCGTGAATCGCAATGGAAAGTAATTGAATAAATGAACCGACTTACTTAATTACTCAGTTACTTCATTACTTCAGATCCCTGTCCTCCCGTGTAACGATTCACGCGCTTATTTCAGCGCCAGCGTTCCGCGCTTCGGCCAGGCATTCATGTGTGTCCGCACGCCATTCTCTCCCACGGCAAGGAGTTTAGCCCGAATTTCGTAATCGTAGATTCCGGTTCCTGCCAATTCTTTCGACTGATCCATCCCATCCCAGGTGAGCAGGACTTCGATTCGAGGCTTGCTGTTCGTGATTGGAGCCGCCGACACCGCATGCTCCGACCTATCGATCGATTGACGGCTCGACAAAAAACGCATCGATCGCATGGAGGGCGAACTGATGAGCGTAGACACCTCCAGCAAGAGGTGTTGCTCGGTCTCCTTCGGCAATTCGATCTCGATCGTAAAGTCCAGGGTGCCCTGGCCGGGGACATAGGAAGGGGGGGCAATCATTACAGAGACGATTTTCAACTCCGGGGGAATAATCGGCCCCCGCTTTCGTTTCTCGGCAAAGGTCTGGGCCGGCGCCATGATCAGACACACGAGGCAAACGATTGCGATGCCCCTTGCACGGCTCATACATCTTTGAGAGCCGATCTGTAGATATTGAAAATATCTCATGGAATAATTGATGCTCTCAGGGATGCAGTGGCAGACCATCCCTTATTCGGGTACGGATCAACCGTATGGGATGCCTGGAAGCAGTGCGTGGATATCATAGGGGTCTGTAGGTGTCAATGCTCAATCTGAAAGTCCACCACAAACCTTTTTGTCTCAGAGTGGTTTTTGTTAAGATGACCGCCGCTCGGCGCAAGTGCTGAGTGCTGAGTGCT
>DATEPO010000068.1:0-16068 GCA_035273145.1 Nitrospiraceae bacterium | reverse complement strand
ATTTGGGCCTCATTGAAGTGTCGCGGGAGCGCGTCCGAGAAGATCTCATGCGCACGTTGTCTGAGCCGTGCCATTACTGTGAGGGGCGAGGGTATACCAAATCGCCAACGACGATTGCCTACGACGTGTTTCGGGACATCCGGCGCCTGGGAAGCGAAGTCGTGGACCATACCGTCGTGATTGGCGCGCATCCAGCGGTGGCCGGGTTGCTGTTGGATGATGAACATCAAGGGGTAGAAGATCTCGAGCGAGAGTATAAGGCCAAGGTCATCGTCAAGGCGGATCCCACCTTGCACCTCGAACAGTACGACCTTGTCGTCATTTAAAAAATGAAAGCCTTGCCATCGGTTTTCAGCAGTTGGTAGAAGACCGAGCTGAAGGCTGAGAGCTGATGGCTAAATTGTCCATGCATGATCCCGTGTCCCTGCATTCCTGGTTGCTGCTTCGCGCCATACGGGGGCTCGGTGATGCTACCTATTTTCGGCTGGTGCAGGTCTTCGGCTCACCGGATGCCGTCTTGTGCGCCTCGCATGATGAATTGATGTCGGTCGGACAGATCAGATCCTCGCTCGCACATGCGATTTGCCAGGGGCCGGATGATGAGGCGAAGCGCGCGGTTGATGAAGAACTGGAGTCGCTGGGTGCACTCGGTCTCTCTGTCGTCACATTATCGGACTTGTCATATCCTTCTCGACTGAAAACGATTCACGATCCACCGCCGGTACTCTATGTGAACGGAGCCTTATCCTCGGCTGATCAGCACGCCATCGCAATTGTCGGATCGAGAAAGGCCACGGCAGCGGGCCGCATCTTCACGGAGCAATTAAGCCGAGAATTAGCATCATTGGGGTTTACCGTTGTCAGCGGCTTGGCCCGCGGAGTCGATGCGGCGGCACATCGAGGCGCGCTTGCGGCGAAGGGCCGCACGGTGGCCGTGCTGGGATGCGGCTTGGACCGCACGTATCCGCCGGAGCATCAGGCGCTTCGCACGCAGGTCGAATCCAGCGGCGCCGTGGTGAGTGAGCTGCCGTTGGGATCGTATCCGCATGGCTATCATTTCCCCCGGCGAAATCGCATTATCAGTGGAATGTGCCTGGGCGTCGTCGTGACGGAAGCGGCGTTGGAAAGCGGCTCGCTCATCACGGCCCGATTGGCTGCCGAGCAAGGGCGGGAAGTGTTTGCTGTCCCCGGGTTCGTCAAGGCTGACACCAGCCGCGGCCCGAACGGACTGATCAAGCAGGGCGCGAAATTGGTGGAGGGCGTCGAGGATATCCTGCCGGAACTATTGCCGCAGCTCGAGAGCGAGTTTTTGACGCAGCTGACATCGCGCATGAAACCGGCGACGACTCGGCCGGAGCCGGACGAGTTCGAACATCGCGTGTATCGGTGCTTGACTTGGGAGGCCATCCACATTGATGATCTCATTGAGCGGTCCGGCCTTCCGGCAGCAGAGGTATCCGGGCTGTTACTCGGGCTGGAATTAAAGGGCCTCTTGCGGCAGTTACCGGGACATTCCTATGTTCGGTTATAATAAACAGAGTCAAGCAGAGTTGACCTGCCGTATGCCACTAGCAGGCAGAGGAAGACGGGAGTGCGAATGGCGAAATCATTGATTATTGTCGAGTCGCCGGCAAAAGCACGGACTATCACGAAATATCTCGGTCGAGGCTATACGGTCATGGCGTCGGTCGGCCATGTGAAAGATTTGCCGACGAGCAAGCTTGGCGTCGATCTCGAGCATGACTTCACGCCTCAGTACGTCACGATCAAGGGGAAGTCGCAGGTGCTCTCGGACATCAAGAAGAAAGCCAAAGACGTCGATAAGGTGTTCCTTGCGCCGGACCCCGATCGTGAAGGCGAAGCCATTGCCTGGCACATTGCCGAAGAATTGAACGGCAAGAGCAAACCCAAAGCTCAAAAAGTCTTTCGCGTCCGATTCAATGAGATTACCGAGGCGGCAATCAAGCGGGCGCTGCAGGCACCCGGGCAGATCGATATGAACCTCGTGAATGCGCAACAAGCGCGCCGCGTGCTGGACCGCATTGTCGGCTATCAAGGCAGCCAGCTCTTATGGAAGAAGGTCAGACGCGGTCTGAGCATGGGACGCGTGCAGTCGGTGGCCGTGAAGCTGATCTGCGATCGAGAGCGTGAACGAGATGCGTTCCGTGCGGAAGAATATTGGTCGATCACGGCGACCTTAGCGGGGAAGAACCCGCCTCCCTTTGCCGCGAAGCTGAACAGCATCAATGGTCAGGACGCCGCCATTTCAAACGGACAAGAGGCGGAACGCATCGTGACGGCGGTTCAGGACCGGGACTTCGTCATTCAGTCCATCGAGCGAAAGGAAAAAAAGCGCAATCCCGTCGCGCCGTTCATTACGAGCCGCCTTCAACAGGAAGCGGCCCGTAAGCTGCGGTTTACCTCGAAGAAGACGATGACGTTGGCGCAGCAATTGTACGAAGGTATCGAGATCGGCAACGAAGGTCCGGTCGGATTGATTACGTACATGCGCACGGATTCACCCCGTATTTCCAATGAAGCGGCCGAGGAGGCGAGGCAATTGATCCGCGAGCGGTTCGGCGTCGACTATCTTCCCTCGGCGCCGAATGTGTACAAGACGCAGAAAGCCGCGCAAGAAGCGCACGAAGCGATCCGGCCGACGTCGGCCCACCGCGATCCGGAATCGGTCAAGCAGTTCCTGGAGCGGGATCTCTATCAGCTCTACAAACTGATTTGGAACCGCTTTATGGCCTCGCAGATGACGCCTGCAATTATGGAGATGACGCGGGTCGATTGCATCCCGCAAGGCGCGCAAGAGACGTACGTGTTTCGCGCGAACGGGACGGTGGTGAAGTTTCCAGGCCATACCATCGTGTACCGCGAAGGCACTGATATCGAAGCGACCGATCCGGCGCGAGCAGGTCAGCAGGAGGCAGAGGAGGAGGAGGACCGGCAGTTGCCGATGCTGACAGAAGGAGAGCGCCTGCGGCTCGTGTCTCAGGACAATCAGACGGTCCCCGGCATCCTGTCGAAACAGCACTTCACGCAACCGCCGCCTCGCTACAATGAAGCCTTATTGATCCGGGAGCTCGAAGAAAAAGGGATCGGCCGGCCCTCGACCTATGCCGCCATTATTTCCACGATTCAGGATCGCAAATATGTGGAAAAGGTGGACAATCGATTTGCCCCCACCGAAACCGGCCGGACTGTGAATGACTTTGTGGTGAAGGGATTTCCTGCCATTCTCAATGTCGATTTCACCTCACTGATGGAGCAACAACTCGATGAGGTGGAGGAAGGCGAAAAGCCGTGGGTGAGCGCGGTTCGGGATTTTTATGTCCCGTTCACCAATGATATGGAGAAGGCCAAGGACATTGCCGGCCCAAAAGATATTGTTGAACCGCCGACCAATCTTCCCTGTGAAAAATGCGGCAGAATGATGGAAATTAAATGGGGCCGGAACGGAAAGTTCCTGGCCTGTCCGGCTTACAAAGAAAAACCGCCCTGTAAGAACACGCAAAACTTTGAGAAGCTGGAGGACGGCACGATCAAGATTGTCGCCAAACAGGACATTACCACCGATGAAAAGTGCGAGAAGTGTAGTTCACCCATGGTGATCAAAACGGGCCGGTTCGGCAAGTTTCTCGCGTGCTCCGCTTACCCCGAGTGCAAGACGACCAAACCCATTCCTCTCGGTGTCAAATGCCCGCAAGACGCGGGAGATCTTGCTCAGAAACGCACCAAGAAGGGGCGTACCTTCTATGCGTGCAGCAATTATCCCAAGTGCGAGTTCGCGATCTGGGATCGTCCGGTGAATAAGCCGTGCCCGAATTGCCACGCCGCGTTCCTCGTCGAAAAGTACAGTAAGCAGGCGGGAACCAGCGTGCAGTGCCGCAATGAAGAGTGCGGGTACAAGGAAGCGAGCTAAGACGCTCCTCTTGCACAGCCACTCTGCTCTCTGCAGTCCAATCCAATTCTTCTAGCTCTCCTTCTTCATGACGAGCGTAACCGCTTCCGTCGGTGCATTGCTTACGTGGCAAAGACTGCATAGACAACAGATTTTGAATGCTGATTTCAGCGACTCTGAATCTCAGAATCTGTTTCGCTAGGTAGTTGCACTTGTATTGGCAAAACCCGCATGACATAGTGAAGAGAAGAGAGCGCCTCCGAGCGCCGCCGTGACCACAGTTGATCCCTTGAATCAATCAGGAGGCTATGATGAAGGCAAAAGAGGGCATTATCGAATTGCTGAACAAGATTTTGACGGCTGACCTAACGGCCATCAACCAATATTTCTTGCACGCCAAGATGTGCGAGAACTGGGGCTATGAGCGGCTGCACCATAAGGTCAAGGAGCGCAGCTTCGACGAGATGAAGGATGCCGACGAACTGATCGAGCATATTTTGTATCTCGAAGGCGTGCCGAACGTGCAACGGTTGGGCACCGTGCATGTCGGTGAAACTGTGCCGGAGCAATTCAAAACGGATCTCCAAGCTGAAAAAGAGATGCTCGGACTGCTGAGCGAAGGTGTGGCGCATTGCGCTAAAGTTGGAGATTACACGACGCGGCATATGTTGGAAGATATGGCAGAGGATGTGGATGAACACATCGACTGGATCGAAACGCAGATGGAGATCGTCAAGCAGGTCGGTCTGGAGAACTACCTCAGCGAGCAGATCAAAAAAGAAGGGTCATAAGAGGTACAGCAGCGTCGCAAAAACTTTCAGGCATGTGAGCGAACGCTCTGTCGAACATCGGATCGTAGTTGCCTGCCTTCCGCGTGGAGGGCGACTGTGGTAATGGCTAATTGACAGGCATCACAGGCCCAAAAGAGGCTGGTCTGAACGAGCGCATGACGTTGACAGCGAGGACAGCGGCGAATCTTCATTGTCTTATAACCTCCTCACGTAACGTAGATGAAATCTCTTCGAAAACGGGTAGGGGGGCTCGGCTGAACCGAGGCGCCCTACCCGGAGGAGCGAGCGGCACTCTCGCCCCGAACCCTCACGCTGAACGCTTGGCACAATACAACTGACTTAGTTCGTTCGCCACGCGCTGTAGAAATACACCGACCAACATCGGATCGAGCTGAGATCCCGCCAGCATGCGGATTAATTTCATCGCCAACCGCTCATCGATAGGCGCGCCGCTCTTTTCCGAGCAGAGGGCGTCATATCGATCGGCGATCGCCAGCATGCGTGACCCCAGCGGGATAAGAGTGCTGCGAAGTCCATAGGGATATCCGGAACCGTCCCAATGCTCATGATGATGAGCCACAAGGACGGCCGCGCGGCGCAGAACAGGGATCGTCTCCATGAGACGCGCGCCGTCGCGCGGGTGGCATTGCAGGAGGACATATTCCTCCTGCGTCAAAGGCCCGGGTTTCTTCCCAAGGTTTTCCGGAAGCATGACCTGTCCGATATCGTGCAGCATCGCGGCGTAATAGAGATCGAGCAAATCCCGTGCGGGGAGGCCGATCGCATGTGCAAGCGCCAAGGCATAGCGGGCCGTACGCTGCCCGTGCTCCAGCAATGTGGAATCCTTTGAGTGCATGACCGCTACAAGATTGTGTATTGCATTCGACAAAGATGTCCGTGATGAGGATATTCGTGTTGTTGGAATCGCTATGTTGGAAGCAAGCCGGTTCGCCCTACGTTCTCTCATGGTCAAATCCTCCTTCGGCCGTTAAATAAAGAAAGCCCAATACTGTGCTTGTTTGGACTCTGGACGAACAGTCCGCGGCCTTTCTCGCAATGTCGAACACGCTACGTCACAATTGCATCATCTTCGGCGGTGTCCCCTGAATCTCTGAAAGAAGAATTCGAACGAGCCGCCGACAGCGCTTACATTTCAGTTCGATGCTATCCGGAAACCACCGTGCTACCAGATGTCCGCACCGGCATCGGATTTCGGCCTCAAGTTGTCCAGGCAGATCGCTCATAGTGTGTCGGAATAAAAAAGCCCAAGCCGCATTCGCGGTCTTGGGCTCTGGACGCGTCGTCGCTGGCCTAGCTAAATTGTTAGTGCGCGCGCTCGGTCAATCCTCCGCTGCCATTAAAGGACGCCTCGCTCCCCACATTTCGTACAGCGGGATCGCCATCATGACAAGAAAACTGACCGACATCAGGATGTCACCTGTCAGCATCGTCATGACAAACACCGGGGACACATACGAGATGAGCCAGGGCGAGATGAGATCCAGCAGCACGCCGCCAAAGGCCATCCACGTGGCCGAGATTTTGACGGCCTCACTGGCCATTGTTAAATACAGCACATGCACGAGAATCATAAACACGACCGGCATGGTGAACAAATGAAAGTGCGTGATTTCGGCCAACTCGCGAAACGACATCGGCTCGCCGAAGGTCGCGTCATTGCCCCGATAATGATCGGCGATGCCCTGCGGGGACAGTCCCGTCATGCTATGCGCCCAAAAAAAACTGAAGGCAAATCCGGCGAACATGAGCAAGAGAAAAAACGTATACAGGAGCCGTATATAGCGGTCGGTGTCGCGGAGGCGAAACCGCGCATTGAAATTCCGCATCGAATAATGCTGTCGTTAATTGCCGAAGAGTTTGCCGAAAAATCCCTTGTCTGACCGGCGTACGGCCATCGTGTCGCTGCCGATGCCCCGAGGCTTGAGATGAAATTCGTCAATCAAGACGAGAACGCGTTTCACGCCGGCGCTCATCGAACGAACCGACATCGTGGCTCCGCTGATATTGATAATGTCCTTGTTGATGCGGACAGGATCCAAGACGGTCTTCCCCTCGTATTGATAATTGAATCGTTTCTTCCGGACATCACTGCCCCGCGATTCTCGAAAGACCATGAGTTCCACGTGGGTCACCTGCCCTTCGGGATCGACGCCCACCATGTACGTCATCGGCTTGTGTTTGCCGATCGTATTGTGAACCATGGCATAGCCGTCGAGCCTTCCTCCGGTTTCTCCGATATAGACTTCAAACTCCTGCTCCGGAAATTTCCAGCCGATTCGCGATTCAATATGTTCTTTTTGTTCGGGCGTGAGCCGTAAAATTTCTTTTCGAATGCGTGTAGAGGACGGAAACATGATGGTCAGCGCTTCTTCTTCGCTCAAGAAGACTTCAGCGTGAGTCATTTCCTGTTCAGTGAGGTAACGCTTCAGCTCAGCATCCCACACACGCTCGGCATGAGCGGGGCAGGGCATGGTCGATACGGTCATCAGCAGAGAGAGGGCGCCTAGGGTAATGTGACGTCTCATGGCCGACATCCTCGATTCTCTAATTTGGTATTCAGCTGATTCATCACGGCCGTCATGGCTTCTTCGGACGGTTCGACAGGTGTCCATTTCAGGGCTTGCTGAGTCACGCCGCCACGGACATGCCAGCGTTGTCGTTCTTCGCTGACGACGACTTTTGTGACATTGTTCAGCCGATTCAGCGTCAGGGTCATGCGCGCTCGTTCTTTGTTGTCGAACGCATTTCGTTGAAAGATGCCGAAGCCTCTCTCCGCCGATGCCATGTCCGACCACGCCGTTTCGATGACACCCTTGTCCTTCTCCCGCACCGTCACGGGAAACGATTTCATCGTATCCGAGGCTGCGTCCCACACGGTGTCGTACGGACAGACGACGTAGCTCTTCTTTTCGAGCGACGCGCAGCCTGTCATCAAAAGGCTGAGCACGATGCAGCTTGCCAATGTCCAGTTCAAGACGGTCCTCTTTCGCGAGAGGGAAGCATGAAGGTCTGTTTCTCCTGCCGTTAGAAATACGTGGCCGCCATGGCCATGATGCCATTGTTATGGATCCGCTGTTCGGTCGCGTCGTTCGTTGCCTTCATGTCGAAAAAATACGCAAATTTGAACACGGTGTCTTCCACGGGGCGGAAGTTTAAGCCCAAGGTCAAGCGTTCCAGGTCCCCTAAGCCGCCGGGATTATCCAAATTGGTATTGACCCTGTCCCAACGGACCACGCCGGTGAAGGTGGAGCCTTCTCCAAATCGCTTGGGTGCCAAGCGGGTGAGAAATTCGGGCATGAAGTGATAATTGGTTTGAATGTAATATCCGCTCATCCGCTGTGGAGGAATGCCAAGGCCGCTGTTGCCGCCAATGCCGGTTAAGAGGCTGCCGGGAGCAAAGGATGAGATAGTAGGAGTTGAAATCGTATTATTGGTCAGCGCCCGGGAATTGTCCTGAATATAGGCCCAGGCCGCTTCACCGATGAGTTCCCAGGGTCCGCGCTGCAACGTCCAATCGATGGCCCAGATGCTCAACGGCCGTTTGCTGAACGGATCGTAAGACCCGCGATAGCCGGACCCGGCGACTTCAACGCCAAGGAGAGGACTGAAGGCCATACGACCGACGATCGCCTTGCCGTTGTTAATATCTAGTCCATCGTCAGTCAGACATTTCCGTTGTCGGGAGCCTCGCGTGCCCTGAATTTCATTGACGGTCGGGGCACCAGTTTTATCATTACCGCACGGGCCACTTGTTACATAAAATTCGTAATCGAGTTTCGAGATACGCGTGGGGTAAAACGTGCCGTAGAAGCCGGCGCCCGTCTCGGACATCGTCGTGGGGATGACAAACTGGCTGACCAAGGGGCGATCCGGCAAATCGTTCAACGGTGAGTCGTGCAGCAGATTGAATTTGCCGACGGGAAGGAGAATGATGCCGGCTCTAAAATTGAACCGCTCATGCACTAAATAGTCGATTTGGGCGAACTCCAAGCCGAATTCCAACTCGTTCGCGGAAGTTTCTCGAATGCCGTGTTCGATTTCCAATTCAGCCGCCATCTTCACATGCTCGGTAATATCGGCGTAAATAAACGGGATGAACCGCTGTTGGTCGAAGCTGCTGTTAAGGCCACTCCCTGTAATGCCCGAGTAGCCGTTATCCATGGCGCCCTTCCGGGTGTTCGTGTAGGAAATGTCCATATAGCCACCGAGAATCGCCTTTGGTGAGGCGACAAAGGGCTTGGCGTAGATCAGGCGCCCGGACCCGGTTGTCCCGAACGATAACGGCGCTTGCTGTTGTCGGCGGAGGTCTTTCGCCACATCCGGTAACGAGCCGATGCCCGGTTCAGGCGGCGGCTCAGAAGGCCGTAAAATTTCCGGTCTTACCACGTCCGGCCTCGTTCCTTCCCGCTCCCGTTTTTCTTTCTCTTCCAATTCCTGATACCCTTGCTCCAGCCGCTTGATCCGTTCTTCAAGCGTTGGGTCTTGCGCAAACGTCGGCATCGCGATCAATACGCACACACCTGTCACCGCGAGTCTGAACCACGTCCTCATCGCACTCCTCCTGAGTTAGGGCGTCTGTTGGGCTTGGCTCGGGACTCAGCGGTCTCTGACCTATGGAAATATGTCGCTTCGAATACCTCTTAAGGGGTTATCGGCCATCCTTCTATGCCGGAAAAGGGAAGCAAGACGATACGGCGGCACCGCTTGCATTTCAGCTCAATCCCATCGTGCCGGAGTTTCGCCATTAACTGTCCACATTCACATCGGGCTTCAGCTCTGCCTGAAGACCGGTTCGGTCTCGCACTGACTGTATCCTCTACACCGGATGTCGGCTGTTGCATCGAAAATATTCCAATTGAAATTGAGAACGATTATTAATATCTCACAAGAAAGAAAAATGTCAAGAAAAAGTTTTCGTGGAAGAACAGGAACGCGCGCTTCGTGCCATACTGCCGATCATGCAGTTTCAAGATCGGACTTCTATAATAGGCGGTATGAGATGGATGAATGTGTTCCTGCTCGGGATGGCGCTATGGGAAGGGGCCGGATGCGCCGTCGATATGCCGGTCCGTCTGGAACCGGCGGAGCTCGATCCGCTGATCATCGCGGCGGATAAGCCGATTACTGAAACCGATCAGCCGATTATAGTGGGGCGCGTCGTGACGGTGCTGTTAGGGCCGACGACGCGATGGTATGGTCCGCATGTCAGATTTATCGAGCTGACCAATCGCGCTACCCGTCAACGGTATCAGGTCATGATGGAAAGTGAGGATCGGCACTTTCTCGTTGAGATCCCCGCTGGAGACTATGAACTCAGTCGGGTGCAAATCAGCGAGGGGCCGTTCATGTCATTGGCGGATCTTCACGAGAATTTTACGGTTCTGCCGGAACGCATCACGTACGTCGGGACGTGGCGATTCGGGGTCGATATTCCCAAGTATGGACGGAAGGTCCTGGTGTCGATCATCGAGGATAATGACGCGCGTCGGGAAGCCGAACATCGGATTTTCGATCAATACCCTCAATGGGCCGATCATTCATCGATCACAGCCCTGCCTGACCCGGTTGTGGCTGAATCACGTCTGTACGAAGTCGCATCGTATCCTCGCATCCCTCGTTATTTTCGCAGGCACTGGTGGTGACGACGGTGCGCCGATCTGTAGCCAGGTCCTATCGCACCTCCATGAAAGCGTTCATGTGGCTGTCGGCATGTCTGGCCCTTATCGCATTCGGAGGATGCCTACACCGTCCAATCGCATCTGGCCCGACCATGGCCAAGCGAAGTCAGATGCTCATGGGGACGTTAGTGTTCGTCACGGCTGTGGCGGAGGACGTCCCGACTGCTCAGCGGGCTGCAGAGGCCGCCTTGAAAGAAGTCCGGCGGCTGGAGGAGCTGCTGAGCACGTGGATGCCGACGAGCGAATTGTCACGTCTGAATGAGGCCGCCGGACAACAGTCCGTGAAGATAAGCCTCGACACCATGCAGGTCCTAAAACGGTCGTTCGAAGTGGCTCGGCTGACGGAAGGCGGATTCAACATTGCCGTCGGTCCCGCTGTCCAAGCGTGGAGCGTGACGGAACAATCGAGCATTCCCTCGGAGGAACAGCTTCGCCGGCTGCTTCCGCTCATGGATCTATCGGCGCTTCAGCTTGATGAAATGATGGGCACGGCATATTTGACGCGAGCCGGCATGCGTGTGGATGTCGGGGGTATCGGCAAAGGCTTTGCCGCCGATCGAGCGGTCGAGGCCATGCGAGCGGCCGGCGCGACAGCGGGCGCCGTCGCTCTATCCGGCGATATTAAAACGTTCGGACGCATGCCTGATGGAGAAGCGTTTCTCTTTGGCATCCAAGACCCACGGAAGGAGTCGGCGCTGTTGGCCACGATCGAGCTGCAGGACGAAGCCATCTCAACGGCCGGCGATTATGAGCGGTTCTTTGAGCGCGATGGCATTCGGTACCATCACATCCTCGATCCGAAATCGTTGCAACCGGCCCGCGAGTGTCAAAGCGTGACCGTCATTGCGAAAGAAGGCGTGATGGCCGATGGATTGGATACCGGCATTTTTGTCATGGGGCCAGCGCGTGGGATGGAACTGGTGGAACGGCTGCCGGATGTGGAGGCTGTGATCGTCGACCGGAATGGCTCCATCCTCGTGTCGTCAGGCCTGAAAAATCGGCTGCAATTTACCGATTCAATGCATAAGTGATCAGAAGCTTGAGGACCTGTTGCGCGCGTCCTAACGGCTGGAGAAGCGGCAGGGGAGAGAGACGTGCGATCTAGGTGTGTAGGTCGGAGAGCAACGCGATTGCCGCACCGAGCGTCATGCCGTGAAAGACAGGTGAAATACAATGGACAGGCCCCAGCTTGAACATACGGAGAGCTGCCCGCCCTTCGGTTGCCTCAGCACTTGTTCACGAGCGGATGACCTCGAGGCTGACTTGTTGAAATCCCATCCCGCGAATGTCGTCCACCACTTTGACGAATCGCTCCAGGATCGTCACGCGATCGGCCCTCACCACGACTAATGTGTGCCGTGGTTGCGAGGCCAAGGCATTCTGTAGTCCGTCCTCCCCAACCGGTTGGTCGTTCATGAACAATTGTCCGTCAGCCGTCAGGGTCACGACCAGCGGCGTGTCCTGACGGTCTCCAGATTCTTTCGCCTTCGCCAGATCGACAGGGATTTGGCCCGTTGAGATAAACGTGGCGGTGGTCAACACGATGACCAGCAGGACCAACATGACGTCGACGAGCGGAATGACGTTGATCTGATCGAGTTCACGTTCCATGGCGACTCTTGTAGGCGGTCACTAACTCGTTGACTCGCCGGCGCAGCACATTGTTCATGACCACGCAGGGAATGGCCACCAGCAAGCCGGCCGCAGTGGCTTTCAATGCCAAGCTTAGGCCGATCATAATCGTGCTGACGGCCATGGTGCCGGCCGTTCCCATTGTCTGAAAGGTCAACATGATGCCGAGGACGGTCCCCAACAGTCCGATATAAGGCGCATTGGCGGCAATCGTGCCGATGATGACTAGACGCTTAGTCAAGGCGATTTCACATAGATGCTGGTTCGGGAATTGAGCGACGTTGACACGGCGATAAAAGAGCCACCGTTCGACAGCGATGGCGACGGCCCAGACGCTCAGCGCGAGCAGCAAGCCGATCACCCCGTAATCAACGACATTTTTGAGCGCGTCCATGAAGTACCTCACGCTAGGGGATGAGAAAGCATCCATCGATGCCAGAATGACAGGAGGCCTGTCAACCGCATTCTGCGGATGAGCAACGATCGCTTTGGTGTCAGGGTTGTGCGAGGTCGTCGTCTTGGGGGAAGAGCACCGTATGGGTCGCAATGACGTTCAGCTCAACCGGCGTGCCGACCGGGTAGATGCTGGTGGAAGAGGCGCTGCTATGCACGATGCGTCCGGAGGGCAGTGCGACGGTATAGAGGTTTTCAGATCCACGAAACTGGCGAGCCAAAATCGTGGCCTTGGCTTGATCCGACGGCAAGACATGAACATCGTCCGGCCGGATCATGACGACCACTTTGGCGCCTGTGCCGTACTCCCTCTCGTGGGGAAATATTCCGAGTTCCGTCAACACCGTCCCTTGTTCAACGAGACCGGGAATAAAATCGGCTTGCCCGACGAAGTCGGCGACGAACGGGGTGGCCGGTGTATGATAAATGGCCTCCGGGACATCGAGTTGTTCAAGCCGCCCATGGTTGAGCACCGCGATGCGATCGGCCATGGCGAACGCCTCATCATGATCATGCGTCACCAGCAAGGCGGTCGTATTCGTATGCCGTAAGAGTTGAAGCAGATCTTCTCGCATTTTTCCAGTCATGTCGGGATCCAGATTGCTGAAGGGTTCGTCCAGCAACAGCATAACAGGCTTTTGCGCCAAGGCGCGCGCCAACGCGACCCGTTGTTGCTGTCCACCGGATAGTTCATGGGGGTAGCGGCGTTCAAATCCGGTCAGTCCCACCATGGCCAACATCGTGTTGACTTGATCGGCGCGTTGGCCGGCTGGAAGATGACGAAGGCCGAAGGCAACATTATCTGCGACTCGCAAATGCGGGAAGAGGGCATATTCTTGAAAGACCATGCCGATCCGGCGTTGTTCCGTCGGCACCATCAAGGATGGTGAAGACACAAGCCGGCCTTGCAAATACACTTCACCTGCAGCAATCGATTCAAATCCGGCGATCGCCCGCAGCGTCGTCGTCTTCCCACAACCAGACGGTCCCAAGAGGCATACAATATCACCTTCTTGGGCCGTCAGAGAAATGTCCGCAATGGCCGGTCGTCCCAACTCATAGGCACATGTTACATGACGCAGTTCGAGTACCGGCTGGCGATTCGAATGAGTGGCGGTTCTCATTGTCGGAAGCGTCTGCCTCTCCATGAATACCATGTTAACAGAATTATACTGTCCAGAATGCTCAAAACGGTCCTCCAATAAGGCAGAGGCGAGCCTCAATCGCAGGCGTAGCTTTGCGCTACGTCGAGGATTGAGGCGAGACGAGAACGCAGTTGGCGACCGTTTTCAGCATTCTGATTTAGGCAGCACGCCAGTCTTTGGCGACTAAGAGCAACAACGCCGGCACCGTCATCACGACGATCAGCAATGCCGCCGGCGCCGCCAGTTGGAAATATTCTTCACTCGCTTCCAGCCACACACGGACCGCCAAAGTATCGAAACCGACCGGTCGCAGCAACAGCGTTGCGGGCAATTCCTTCATGCACTGTAGAAAGATCAACACCCAGGCTACAATGAATCCACCGCGAACGAGCGGCAGCGTGACGGTTCTGAGAATCTGGGCCGTTCCAGATCCTAAACTCCTCGCCGCCTCTTCCAAATTTGGCGTGACTTGTTGCAGCGCCGGTTCCATCGTCTGGAGTCCTGCGGGAAGAAAGTGCACGACGTAGGCCACCATCAAGACGATGACAGTCCCATACCAAAAGGGAGCGATCTGTGAGAAGGCCACGAGGATCGCCAGAGCGCCGACAGGACCTGGTAAGACATACCCGGCATAGGCGGCCTGCAGGCAAAGCACGCTGATCCGTGAATGGCGCCGCGTGGCTAAATACGCCAGCGGCGTGCCGAGAATAATCGCGATGGTCGCGGCCAGCGCCGACAGGAACGTGCTGTTGACCATGAAGCCAAAGAACCGTGCGTCAATGGTACCGTCGGTGATCACCGTGGTCGTCCACTTAAGCAACAACCAGGCGGGGACGGCGAAGGCCGCACCTAAGATCACTATACAATAGGCGGTGATGAGCGTTGTTCCAAGAAGGCCGCAGGCCTTTCGCGCCGGCGCACGGTATCGCCCCATTGTCTGATAAAAGCGGCTTCGTTGCCGAAACCACCGTTCGGCCAACAAGAAAATTAAGGCGAACAGCACCAACAACAGACTGAGAATAGCCGCCGCCGCATGATCGTACCGCCCGGTCAATTGTTGATAGACGGCATAGGTGAACGTTTGATAGCGCAAGAGCGAGACGGCGCCGAAATCCGAGACGACGTACAGGATGACCAATGAAAGGCCCGCGACAATCGCCGGGCGCAGGAGCGGTAAAGTCACGCGCCACAAGATGCCGAGCCGTGTGACGCCGCAAGCGCGGCCCACTTCTTCGAACGACACATTGAGATTCAATAAGGCGGCTCGGGTTAAGAGGTAAACGAACGGAAACGTGTCGAGCGTCATCACAAGCGTGGCGCCGGCATAGGTGTGCGGAGAAAACACTTGGGCCTGCGGCCCGGCAATGAGGCGCCACAGGTGCTCAACCGGTCCACCCGTTCCTAAGAGGTACGTATAGATATAGGCCAACACGTAGGTCGGCATGGTCAACGGCAGCACCAGCGCCCACTCCCACATTCTCCGGCCCCAAAAATCGTAACGGACAACGAGCCAGGCAAGAGAAACTCCGATCAGCAATGTGCCGATCGACACGCCGACGGCGAGCCATGCCGTATTGGACAGGAGTTCGGGGATACGAGTCTGCCAGAGGCGGGTCCAGACGGTGGCTTGGGCAGACAGCGCCAGCGTGAGGATATAGAACAGCGGCAATACGACTAATCCGGCAACGAGGACGCCCAGCGCGGAGATCGACGTGGGAAGCCATTGCCTGATGGCCTGTGTCATGGCGCCTGCTCAGCGTAAGCCGACGCGTTCAATCAGGGCCATCGTCGGTTCGCGTAATTCTCCCAGTTTGACCAGCGGCACGGTGGCGATTCGAAAGCTGTGACGGGTCGGAAGCGCAGGATCGGCAGGGACATCCGGATTCAGCGGATATTCCTTGTTCTGATCGGCGAACATTTTTTGACCGTCCGGTGATTCGAGAAACTCCACCAGCCGCTTCGCGAGATCTTTATGGCGGCTGTGCGCGACAATGCCGACGCCGGCGGCATTCACAATCGCGCCCATGCCCCCTTCCTGTTGATCCGTAATCAGCGGCGCAATGGGCGCCTTCGGCTGCGCGTCCAAATGGCGATAGATGTAGTAGTGATTGACGAGCCCGACCGCCGCCTCGCCTTTGGCCACTGCATCTACAATCTGCGAACTTTTTCCGTAGACATGCGTGCCGGCATTCGCTTTCAACCCTTCGAGAAATTGTCGTGTGCGCTGATCTCCGTAGGTCGCCTGAATCACGGACACACCGGCTTGTAAATATTCGCTGCCGGCATTCGGGATGGCAATCTTGCCTTTCCATCGAGGATCGGCCAAATCCAATATCGACTGGATGTCGGCCGGCTTGACCAGCGATGTATTGTAGATGACGAGCCACACTCGTCCTGAAAGCCCAATCCAACTATTGTCCGACGCCCTAAACTCGGCCGGA
>DATEPO010000067.1:0-4499 GCA_035273145.1 Nitrospiraceae bacterium | reverse complement strand
CGAAGCTTCACTATAATTCCGGATACTGTAGGCGTGTTAATGACGGATTGTAGGACGATGACGAGTTGACAGAATTTTTACCTCGGCTTAGGCTAATAACTCTCCTACGATTGGTTTCCCTCTATGAGAACGTTGGTCGCGGTGGATAGGTTTCATTTTCTCTCCTCCGACCGCTGGTACGGGAAATTCATTCGATCTTGCCTGCTGATCAATCTCTTTACCGATCCTTTTCGGCGAATCTCCCTGCTGGTCATAAGTCTCATCATCAGCGCCGGAGTTATTGGGTTTCTCATCCTGCAGTATGTCGAAAGCGCCTTTGTCCAACGCGCAGGGCAAACGCTCGAATTAGCCGCGGCCGATGCGGCCGACAAATTGGATCGGCTCATGTTCGAACGGTATGGCGATATCCAAATGATGGCCCATGCCTTTGCGTCGGAAATCGACAATCCGGCTTTTGTCTCCACGTATCTGTCTCGTGTGCGTCAAGCGTATCCGCTCTATATGTGGCTGGCGGTGACGGACGCTCAAGGCAAAATCATTGCTTCAACTGACTCAATATGGGTGGGGCAGGTTCGAACAACGACGAACTGGTTCCAGACCGTTCGCGCGCAGCGCGGCATTCTTATTCAAGAGGTGCAAGCGTACGCGGAGACGGGTGGACTTCAAGCCGTATCTTTTTCCGCACCGTTGATCGATACCGACGGCACATTTCGGGGTGTCGTGACGTCGCTTCTCGGGTTGCCGGTGCTGGCCGATCTCTTTCAGCAAGCGCAACACGTGTTTCGAATGCAGGTCGGACCTCTCACGCAGCCGGAATATCTGGTGGTGGCGAAGAATGGCCAGACGATCATTGAATTCCTCTCTCATGAACAGACTGTGGCGGACCTTTCACCACTGACGTCTGTCGGTCGGCTGCGGGGTTCTGATTTCCCTGGATATGTTGAAGAATGGACTCTGCGGGACCATCGGAAGGTGATCACGGGATATGCCAGAACGAAGGGCTATCGCGCGTTCACAGGCCTCTCATGGGGAGTATTGGTTCGAGTGGACAAGGAGGCGGTGCTTGGCCCCATTACGAAAATAACCAGGAAAATTGCGCTCGCCGGACTGGCTATCGTCCTCCCGGCGTTGGCCTTACTCTTTTGGACAACCCTGCGGCTTCAAAAGGAGCACCGAAAACTCCGTGAAAGTGAAGAGGCGCTCCGCCGAGCGCAGTTGGAATTGGAAAAGCGTGTTCAGGAACGCACGGAGGAGCTGGAAGCGAAGCAAGCCCAACTGGTACAAAGCGCGAAGCTCGCGAGTCTCGGCGAACTTGCGTCCGGGATTGCCCATGAGTTAAACAATCCCCTCAATAACATCGGGTTGTTTGCCGGGAATGCGGAGCAATATGTCGCCAGCGGACAAGGCGACACCGGGCCACTGAGAGAGTGCCTCCATCACATACAAGAACAGGTGCGACGCGCGGCAAGCATCATCCGCCACATCCGCACCTTTGCACGGACGGCTCCACTTACCCACGAAGAGGTGTCCATCAATGAGGTCCTACGTCAGTCCGTATCTTTAATGGTGGAGGAGTTACGGCTGCATAACATCACCGTCGTATTTCATCTGGACGAGACACAGCCTCTCGTACTCGGCAACACCATCCAACTGGAGCAAATCTTCGTGAATCTCCTGACAAACGCCAGAGATGCGATGCAAGGCCTCGTCAACAGAGTCATCACGATTACTACCTACATGGTCAATGATAAGACGGTCGGCGTGGAGATTGCCGATACCGGTTCAGGCATCCCGGCATCGGTCATGCCTCGTATTTTCGATCCGTTCTTCACCACGAAAGCGGTCGGGCAAGGAACAGGGCTGGGACTCTCCATCACATACGGCATCGTGAAAGAGCATCGAGGCACGATCGAGGCCAGGAGCGATGAAGGGACCGGTACGATATTCATCCTTCAGTTTCCTATCAGCACGCTGCCGGTCGAATCGAATGTGGGCTAACACTGCCAGCACGTCGCTAAATATCGCAGCAACCGCTGCTGCTCATTTGGGTCCAACAACAGGAATTCGGTTCCGAACGCCCGTCCCTTCGACCACCGCACGGCGGCAAGCTTCACTTGGACAGGCTCCTCTTGTCCGCGCTGTCCGCGCAGCGCCAAATGTAAACTGAAATATTCGCCTTCAGCGACTTGGGTCTCGGCCTGGATTAGACACCCTTTCACCGAGAGATTATGAACGGTGCCATTTCCATGGCGGTCCCATGCGAAGGATACCGGAAGCTGCACGAGATATCGCGGAGGATTACGTGGCGGCATAGCAGGCCCTCCTTTCGTCCCTTGCGAAGAGCGCATGGACGCTTCGTGAAGTGACTGGCATTCAGCAAGCGAGGTGAGGGGGAATCGAGAGGACAGCGGGATCTTGGTAGAAAAGATCAAGGCGACCTACAGAGCAATACCGGCCATAGCAGCCCGTGTGCCGAACGCAAGTAGTGCCAGGGATAATCGGCGCCGTGGAAATCTCTATGAGATCGATCCGGTTCGGATCTCACGGCTTCCAGCAAGCGCCACCGACCAAGTCATCGACTCGGTGTAGTGAGAATTAATAAACAGGTGTACCAAGGAATGTCAACTGTACGAGCAGAGGAGAGAGCATTGAGATAGTATTGCTTCATTCTCACTCCGACCGCTGAGAAGCTGTGTCGCCTGACATTATTGTAAGCGTGATGCCGGCCGCCAGGCAGAACATCCCTACCGATTATACATTCTACTTCCGACACCAAGTGTTTCAATCCGTCTCTACAATGCCTAGCCGACAGGATTCGTTCGACGCGTGAATACGCAAATGACCAGGCAGGGAATCTGGAATGCTCGCATCAAGGAGGTAATCATCGACGCGGGCCAGGCAGGTCCGTATCAGGACAGAAAGTTCATGGGAACGCTTGGTGATGAATCCAGGAAGGTCAGCCCTTCCTTCAGCATCGATCATGGCGCCCAGTTCAGGATGTCGTCATCCATGTGAGTCTCTTTCTATCGGGCAACTTATAATTGAACGTATTACGGGCAACAGGCATACGGCGGGACGGGTATAGGAGCGTCGGGGTTTTCTGGTTGATGCTTCTCTTCGTTTCGATCTCTCTCATCCCAATCTGGACGGTGCATACCCCGCCGCTGGTCGATTATCCCAACCACATGGCTCGCATGCACATCCTCGTTCATGCGCGTGAGTCACCGGTGTTACAACAATACTATGAGGTTCGGTGGGCAGTTCTGCCCAACCTGGCCATGGATGTCGTCATCCCAAGCTTGACGAAGGTCGTCCCTCTGGAAGTAGCCGGCAAGTTGTTCCTGTCCCTAATCTTTGTGCTGCTGTCGGTCGGCGTGCTCGCATTACATAGAGCCCTGCACGGAGAATATTCTGCATGGCCTATCCTGTGCGTCTTCTTCCTGTACAACAATGTGTTCCGGTTAGGCTTCCTCAATTATCTCTTTGGAGTAGGGCTCGCGCTCTTGGTTCTCGCCGCGTGGGTCGTCTGCCGACATCGATCATGGAAAGTCGCGATTCCGGTGTTTTCCTTCTTGAGCGGGCTCATCTTCTTTAGCCATCTCTTTGCTTTAGGATTCTATGCTCTTTCGATGTTGGCGTATGAATTCGGTCAGTACCGGGTACAACGGCAGCAGCGATGGCCGCTCTCTCAGATGACTTGGCCGAAAGCCGTGGCTCACCTCGTCCTCCCGCTCATGCTCTTTGCCTTAAGTCCTACGTTTTACGCAAAGCCCGACGAGCGCCCGCCTGCAACACCAGCGGCACAATCAACGTGGCAGTACCGTTCGACGCATGGCCTTCGTTGGTCATCGAATCTCCTTGCCTATGGTGATTTCTCCAGAAGGGTCGATGCATTCAAAGGGACACTGCGAACCTTTCATCCCCCTTTGGACAGAATCACGTTGGTGGCCTTGGCGGCGATCATTATCATGGGCGTGGTGACGAAACGTTTCACGCTCAAGTCGTCAATGTACTGGCCGTTGGTCTGCGTCGCCGCAGCGGCCCTCGCCATGCCGGCGGAAATGGCGACCGCGAACTTCGTGGATATCCGGCTTCCCACGGCCCTCATTCTGCTCGCCATTGCAAGCAGCAATCTAGCGTCCAGAGGCAAGGCATGGACCATTCTTGTGGCCGGCACGCTGAGCATTCTTTTTCTTATTCGAATCGGCTACATCACCCAGCAATGGCAGCTCGCGGATCGGACGTATGGCGAATATCTGGCCGCCCTCGATCGCTTACCTGAAGGAGCTACACTGTTCCCCGCGGTGGTGTATCCCAGTCCTGGCCATTTCCCGGGGGCGATTCCGGATTTTCACGTAGCGTCGTGGGCGGTACTGAAAAAGTCTGCGTTTGTGTCAAGTGTGTTTGCTTTTCCAACGCAACAACCGCTTGCTCTCAGACAGCCTTACCGAAATTTCATTCTGGATGGTTTTTTTCTTCCCCGCTCCGAGATTCCCTGG
>DATEPO010000066.1:0-6190 GCA_035273145.1 Nitrospiraceae bacterium | reverse complement strand
CGGAAGATCTTGCACGCGAGAAGGGCCTCTCCCAGATCGATGAAGCCATCCTCGTTCAACTCTGGGATGCGCCTCAAGAACATGTCCTATGGAGCGACGAGGCCTGGAAACGGCTGCTTACCTCGCCGGACTTCGTGCGTAGCGGCATCCGAAAAGCAGCCGAACGGCGGGCGCGTAAGCTTGGATTGACTGAAATCGACTCGGAACACCTGACAAAGTTTCGTAATGAAGCGATGATGAAAGCCGTGAAGCGGATTCGGTCATTCGGCTATAACGAACTCACCTTCGACGCATTCGAAACGGCACTCGAGAAAACGAAGCGACTCCGGGGTAATGAACAGGCCGAGAAACGGCTTGATGAAATCCGTCAACATTTCAAAGACCCGGATACGCAAAAGCCGGAAGGCGGCACGCTGGGTGCCGACCTCATGGGGCGCTTCCGCAAGTATCTTAAAGGTGGGGGCCCGCTGTAGCCCTCTAGAGCGGTCGGTACAACCGACCTATGTAAGCTACGCAACTTCGCCGCTACTGTAAAGCCTGCGTTGCTGTCACTCCTTACGAGAGCGGTTATATTGCATTGTTTCTTCCGTTCGCCCTTGGGGACCATCTTCTCTGTGTGCGAATTATTGTACTCAGTGCAGGGCTGAGAAGGCTCAGCCCAACGATATTCAGTCACAACATTGAAGAAAGAACTGGAGGAGCTCCAGCAGGTTGGACGACTGCTCATGAATCAAAAAGGTGGAGGGGACATCTCTACAGGAGGATGAGAGACGTCGGAGCTTTGGGGCACGACCAAAGCACGCACACCTCCACCCCTTTTAATAAACCACAGCCCCCATCGTTTTCGCAAGAGGACTAAAGTCCCATTGCTCAGGGAGAGGCTATCACTCGATTTCAGCGTGCTGCAGCTTGTTTTGGCCAGAATTTATGGCGGATTTGCGGCAATTGCACGTTTTCAAAATTGGGAATATCGTACAAGCACCGATCGATGGTCTCCACCTCTTCCTTGGTCAGCTCCAAGGTGACCGGCTTCTTCCAAAATTGATCAAGTGTAAAATAGTCGTTTACTTGGGGCCGTTGCGCCAAGAGCGTCTGCATCTGTTTAAAGCCGGCGGTATCAACCCCGGAGATGCGACCATTATTGCGCTCAATGCACCATTTCAGCACTTCGGCGACCCCGTACATCGTCAGTTCAATCTTCATCTTCTCTTCTGCCATAGCACCCTCCTTTTCTCCCCCAATATTCTAGCGCAACCAACAGCCGGTCTTCCAGAGAAAAGAGGCTGTTGGTCAGCTCGGAGTATAGGATCGCGCATCGTGGCCTCGATCATTTTCAATGCTGTTGCTAACCTTCAAGCAGGGTGAGTATACTTCTGGGGTTTTATCCATGGCGATCCACTAGCAATATCGGGCACAGGGTGTTTCTCGCTCACCGTTGCGGCTTCCGCATTCCAGTCTCTATCAGACGAGCCGGTCGGTTCATGCTTGTCTTGGGCCTTCTGCTGACAAGTTGCTCGAATAAAGAACCGTACACTCCTCCGGATCTTCTGTACCTCTTTGCCACATACCCGGTGGGGAAAAACCCGACCTCTGTAGCCACCTGGGACTTTAATGAGGACGGCATCACGGACATTATTACGACGAATATCGGCAATGATTCCTTGTCCATTCTATTCGGCAATGGGGATGGCACGTTCAAGGAACAAACACAGATCCCGGTCGCCAAAGAGCCACGCGCCTTGGCGATGGACGACTTTAATCGCGATGGCCGCCGTGACTTGGCTATCGCCTGTTCAGGTAGCGATCAGATCGCGATCTATTTAGGCCTCGCGAACGGGACATTCGGAACCGGACAACGATACGGCGTGCACAAAACACCGGTGTCGATCGCCGCCGGCGACTTTAACGGAGATCAGAAACCGGACCTTGCCGTGGCATTGCGGAACGATCTCATTAAAGTGTTCATCGGACAAGGGGATGGCACCTTTGCGGATGGCCCACAATATGAGTATGGCGACACACCGACCTCCATTGCCGTGGCAGATTTGGATCGTAACGGCACGTTAGATCTTGCGGTGACGAACGGCGGCCCAATGAGCAGCGCAGTGTCGATTTGGTTGGGGAACGGAGACGGCACATTCCGCAAGCCCGTTGATTATCGGACGGGCAAACGGCCGCTCGTCGTGACGTTCGCCGATTTCAATGGTGATCAATTGGCGGACCTGTTCGTCATGAATGGTGAGATGGATACATTTACCATCTTTCTCGGGAATGGAAACGGCACATTCCAGGCCGGCAAAGAATCAGGCGCAGACGCCGGACCGGTCTACGGGTTAGCGCGGGACATCGACGGTGATGGACGAATGGATGCGGCCGTGGTAAACGTCCAGTCGAATAATCTTTCCATCCTCTATGGGCGCGGCGATGGAACGTTTCGTTATCCGCCGATCAATTACCGGACTCGCGGCGGGCCGTTCGCGCTGGCGACCTTAAATCTCACGACGACGTCTACGGAAGTGCCGGGACTGGTCATGGCCAACAATGGCGCCGCCAGTGTGACGATATTCCTGCACCGTGGTCTTCGCAATGCCACAGTGCCTCTTCCTCCCACATCGTCCTAACTCCACGTTCACTTTCTTGACAGTCCTGGCAACGTCAGTTAGAGTCAGCTCTAGCTTGGATTATTCATGAATACCGCGACAAGCAGCTGAGACAAATCCTGCCGGAGCGCCTCAGAAGTGTGGCTGCTGCAGCTATTCATGAGTCATACGAGCTGGTGCATCCAGGACGACAGGAAGCAGGACCGTGCGGACTTTTGTGTGGTGGTTCAACATCGGTGCGCTTACCACTTTGTCGGTCCTCATGGTGCAAGGCGGCGTTCATGATTTGTTGTACGGCACGCGCTCCGGCGGAACCGCCGCGTATCTGACGTTTGCGATCACGATATTAGGCGGGGGGCTGTTGGCCGGATGCCTGGCCCTGATTATGAACCGCCTTCGATAGCGAGACGGTGTGACTTGACAGCAGGACCATGCTCGCGGTACAAGCGACGGGTTTCATTCTGCATCGATTCACGAATGATCACGCGCATACGGACTTTCCATGCATTGCTTGAAGTGCAACGGGTACATGATGGTGGAGCGGCATTACACGCTGCTGAGCCGGCGTCTCTACGCCAGGTGTCTCAATTGTGGGTTTTGGTTGGATCTGGCCGACCTGTTACGCTTCTTTCATAAGGTCATCGATAACGGATTCCGTGGCGCCAAGGTACGTGAGACGATCATTCTCTAATTGTTACAGGAGACATCCTCCACTTTGCCGGCGCTTCGGCGCACGGTGCCTCACTTTTTTTCAACCCGTCCTCGGAATTATCCTCCTTGGTTCTGTCGGTTTATCGGCCCTCCTGTTCTCCCCTTCGGTATCCCGGGCCGAAACCAAGCTGACGCAACCCTCCCTTCACAATTCACCCGGTTTGATACCTGGGGCTACTCCGTTTCGTACGCTTCGCCGCGCTCGCATCCCGGCGGAAAGCATCCTTCTGAAAGATCTCTCCAGCGGACAGGTCTTGTATGCATTCGAAGCCAACCGGCGGCTGTCTCCGGCCAGCTTGACGAAGATTATGTCTGCGTTCGTCATGCTGGAATATGGGAAATTGGATGACTATGTGACCGTGAGCCGTGAGGCCGCGGCCGCGAGGAAAATGCACCTACGTTTGCGAGTCGGACATATTTTTCGCCTGGAAGATCTGTTGAAAGCCATGCTGATCACCTCAGCCAGTGACGCCTGCCTTGCGGCCGCTATTCATGTCGGGGGTTCAGAAGAGAAATTCGTCGAGCTGATGAATGGAAAAGCGCGCGCCCTGGGACTCGCGCATACCCACTTTAGCAACGCCTGCGGCTTTGATTCCCCGACGCATTACACGACCGCACAGGATCTCGCCGCCCTCACCGAGCTCGCTCTTCAGCACCCGCTGTTTCGATCGTACGTGAAAGAGGAGCGTGGGGTGCTCACCGCGGTCAATACGAACCGATCCTACGTGCTGCGCACGACCAATCGGTTGTTAGGTCGGATGCCGGGGGTCGAAGGGGTCAAGACAGGATTTACGTCCAAGGCCGGCCGATGTCTGATTGCGAAAGTATCCCAAGACGGAAAAGAACTGCTCCTCGTGCTGCTCCATGCCTCCTCTCGGTGGAATACCGCTACGCACCTGATTAAGTATGGACTTCGAAATCCACGCCTTGCCGCGACTGCCTTGCGGTAATGCAGACCTATCACTGCCGCTCCCATGTTGAGAGGGGCAGGCTCTGTGATTTTCAGATACTGAAAATGCGGGGCCGAAGAGGAGCAGGGCCGAGACTGAGCTGAAATTGGAGAGGAGCGGCATTATTGCGGTGAATTGAACTCGATGTTCACGTCCTTTCCCAGATAGTTCACGACAAATCCCTGCTTGTCATAGTTCAACACGGCTCCCATCACATTTTCATCCCCGTAGTCTTCCTTGCCGAGAATCTTCCGAATGTCATCCGGGCTTTCGCTATTCAAGACATTGCGAAAGAGGCCGCGCGCTTTATAGGCAAACCGGTTATTGATGAAGATCAAATCCACTTTGCCGTCCATCAGCCGCACGCCGGCCATAGGACCGGTCGGCTTTCGTTGATCGAGGAGCAGAATAAATGTCGCTTCCTGTTCGGTCTTTACGCCAGGGATTTTCTCATTCACGAGTACGTCATACGCTTTGTTCTCCGGATCTCCTAGTTTTACCCCAAACAAGGAGATATCCGAGCTTTTAAAATTCTTTGGATCCATCACATCGTTTTTACTCAATTCATACGGCTCGGCAGAAGCCAGCCCTGCTATCATCAGGGTGAGACAGCATGAAAGCCAGACCGTCCATCGTCTCCCTACCATCACTTCCTCCTTAATAGGCACGCGGCGGCATGCGAAACGCCAAGTCATAGCATAAATCCCACACAATTGTAGCCGACAGAACCGACGAACTTCAAGGAAACTGCCGGCCTCTCCAGTTCGTTTGAAGGAAATGAAAAAATGCCTTCGTTTATCTGTCAACCGCGGAGGACACGTCGGAGGGAATCTTCTGCGGCGGTGCATGGTCGTGATCGATTTGAAGATCGCCAAGCGTGGTTCGACAGAGGCGAACAAATTCTTGAGCGGCTTTGCCTAGATGGCGATGAGCCAGTGAAACGACACCGACATCGTGTCTCGGGACGGGATCGTATAATTCAATCACACGCAACAGGCTCCCCCCAATACGATGCCGTACAAAGAGTTCAGGCAAAATCGTCAGCCCTACGCCCTGTTTCACCGCCTCTAGAATCCCTTCCGGCGACGTCATTTCGACAGAGACCTGGGGCCGCACACCGACGAGGGCGCATTCTGCTTCGATCATCTTTCGCAAGCAATAGTCGTTTGGCAATAAGACCAACGGCAATGTGGCGAGATCGCGCATGCGGATTCGTTTCGCGGTCAAACGAATGCCAGGCGGACTTACCAACACCAGCGTTTCCGTAAACAAACGGCTGGTGATCAGACGATCGTTGGTCGCCGGTAAAAGACACAGGCCGAGATCCAGGCGATTCGCCGCCACAGCCTCTTCAATGATTGAGGATGGCTGCGCATGCACTTGGAGATGCACATGAGGAAATTGCTGTTTAAATCGGCACACCAGCGGAGGAATCAAATACGAGTTGACGGTTGACAGCGCGCCGATGACTAACCGGCCCTGTTCCGCTCCGATTAGGTCTCGAATGGACTGAGCAGCGAGTTCCGTCTCACGAATCACGCGTTGAGCATGGTCGCGAAATAGCCGTCCCGCTTCTGTCAATGCCGCATGGCGGCCAAGCCGATCGAACAGCGGCGCACCGAGTTCGTCTTCCAAGGCGGCGATTTGAACGGACAAAGACGGCTGCGAGATCGCGGCTTTTTCGGCGCCTCTCGTAAAATTCCCGCACTCCGCAACCGCGAGAAAATATCGTAATTGTCGTAACTCCATCCAAATCCCATCACCCATGAACTATCAATAGTCTAAAGCTATGAATTAAATATAAACAATATATTGGAACTATGTCAATTTGATGCGTATCTTTACTAGCACAAAAGGGAGCATCTCACTTGAGACCTGCTCCTCGACATTCTTGTCATAAGGAGGACCCGATGAAGAATTTACGATCAG
>DATEPO010000065.1:0-11593 GCA_035273145.1 Nitrospiraceae bacterium | reverse complement strand
AGTGGGACCCCGAAGGCGTCGTGGTCAAACGCAATGACAGGCGGTACGTCGTTACGCGGTTAAAAATTGGCTGAAGATACGAATCCGAACTACGGCCAAGCGGAACGGAGGTAAGAACTGTTCGATCGCTGGAACGGACGGATTCGAGCATCGGCGTCATGTGACCTAGACTTTGAAAGATTGTCGTCCGATCACTCCACCACCGGTCTTCTCTAACACTACGACAAAATCGAGCGTTGTGGACGGTGGCCGTCTTGCTGTGGCGCTCTTGACAGGTCATCATGAGATGATGTACATAATCCTATACAGGCAACAGATGCGATACTCTCAGGAACATAAACTAGAAACGCGCAAACGCATCGTCCGCGAAGCTTCACGGCGTTTTCGCGGCCAAGGTGCTGAAGGCTTCTCGATTGCGGATCTCATGCGCGACCTCAAACTTACACACGGAGGGTTCTATCGGCACTTTAAGAGTAAGGAGCAGTTATTTGCAGAGGCGCTTACCCAGGGCCTACGGGACGCGCATGCAAAACTCACTGCTGGCGGTGATGGCCAAAGCTCTGCTCCACTTAAAGGTATCATCGAAAGGTATCTGAGCTCTTGGCATTTAGCCAACCCAGCTGAAGGTTGTCCCCTCGCGGCATTGGCTACTGAAATGCCACGTCAGCCACGCGCTGTGCGGGCGGCGTTTGATCGAGCATTGGAGACCTACATGGATGGAATCGAGAGACTGTTACCGGGAAAGACCCGGCCAGAAAGGCAACGCAACTTTCTGGTTTTATTTTCCGGGATGGCAGGGACCCTGAACCTCGCACGAGCTGTGTCAGACGAACAGACTCGCGCCAGGCTGTTACACGCTGCCAAGGAGTTCTACATTGAGGCGTTTTGTCGGGATTGAGACCACCCCTTTTTTTGGGCATATGGGATGATGATCATAATCTTATTGGCATAGGGAGCAGAACAATGGAACAAAGAGCTAGAGAGTCCGAGCAGGTTTTTCGGAACGTACCGAAGGACACCTATGCCGTATCTGTCCACCATGACGAGAACATCACTGGAGGCGTTCGCTTTCCGGAGGCCTCCATGCTCAAGCGTCGTGAGGTCCCATTCGTTACCGTCATCGGTCTGTTGCCCTTCGTCTTGGCGGCATGCCATGACGCCACTTCTTCAACGGACCCACGAACGCAGCCTCCGCTGGTGCGGATAGAGGCCGTCGAGATCTCCGCCCAGTCAGAGCGTTCGTTCACCGGCATCGTTGCGGCCCGTGTGCAGAGCGACTTGGGGTTCCGAGTCCCCGGGAAGGTCCTGGAACGCTTGGTTGATGCCGGGCAAACCGTCAAGCGCAGCCAGCCGCTCATGCATCTCGATCCCGCCGATCTGAGGCTCGCCCATGCGCGGGCACGAGAAAGCGTCGCCGCCGCCAAGGCGCGCGCGCACCAGACCGCGGAGGACGAGGTGCGATACCGCAACCTCCTCTCCCCCGGCGCGGTTTCGGCATCGGAGTATGATAAGGCCAAGGCCGCTGCGGAGTCGGCAAGAGCGGAGCTCAATGCGGCCGAAGCCCAGGCCAACGTGGCCCGCAACGAGACGAGCTACGCTGTCCTGTTGGCTGATGCAGACGGTGTGGTGGTCGAAACTCTGGCGGAGCCGGGGCAGGTTGTCGGTGCCGGCCAGGTTGTCGTCCGTGTGGCGCACGCCGGACGCCGCGAGGCGGTCATCGAACTTCCCGAAACCCTGCGCCCGGCGATCGGATCCCTCGGCCGCGCGACCTTGTATGGAAGCGGGCTCACGGGCGCCGCAAGGCTTCGCCAGTTGTCGGACGCGGCAAACCGTCAGACTCGGACGTTCGAGGCTCGGTACGTGCTGCAGGACCGTCTGGCAGAGGCGCCACTGGGCTCGACCATCTCCATCCAGATTTCGGAAGGCCGGTCCGTCCCGGCGCTGCAGGTACCGATCGGCGCGATCTTCGATCCGGGCAAGGGTCCCGGCGTATGGCTTGTCGAAGGGGAAACGCCTCGGGTCACCTGGCGTGCCGTGCACATCGCCGGCCTCAGTGACGAAGCGGCTTCGGTCATCGGCGAGCTTAAGGCAGGCGATCCCATCGTGGCGCTCGGTGCGCATCTGCTGCACGAAGGCGAGCACGTGCGACTCACCGGGAGCGAGGCTGCATCACGCGTGGCAATCCATGGGAGGGAACAGCAATGAGCGGTTTCAATCTCTCCGCTCTCGCCGTACGCGAGCGCGCCGTCACCCTGTTCCTGCTCGTGGCGATTTCCATCGCCGGCGTGGTGGCCTTCCTTCATCTGGGCCGGGCGGAAGATCCTTCATTCACAATCAAGCAGATGACCGTCGTCACGGCCTGGCCAGGCGCGACCGCCAAGCAGATGGAAGAACTGGTCGCCGAAAGGTTGGAGAAGCGGATGCAGGAGCTTCACTGGTATGATCGCACCGACACCTTCACGCGACCGGGCCTGGCGTTTACCACGGTGGTTTTGCGTGACAGCACGCCGCCCGCCGATGTCCCCGAGCAGTTCTATCAGGCGCGGAAAAAACTCGGCGACGAGGCTCTGAACTTGCCGCGTGGTGTGATCGGTCCCATTGTGAACGACGAATATTCCGACGTGACCTTTGCGCTCTACGCATTGAAGGCGAAAGGTGAACCTCATCGGCGCCTCGTCCGCGATGCGGAAGTCTTGCGCCAACGCTTGCTGCACGTGCCGGGCGTCAAGAAGGTGAACATCATCGGCGAGCAGGCGGAAAGAATCTTCGTCGAGTTCTCCTATGACCGGCTCGCAACCCTGGATGTGTCCCCTCCAGACCTCTTCGCCGCGCTCAACAGCCGGAATGTCATGACGCCCGGGGGTTCGATTGAAGCCAAAGGCCCGCAAGTCTTCATCCGGCTGGACGGTGCCATCGACGATCTGCCGGCAATCCGGAATACCGCGGTCTCCGCACAAGGCCGCACGTTGAAGCTCTCGGATATCGCCGAAGTGAAGCGCGGCTACGAGGATCCGGCGACCTTCCTCATCCGTAACAATGGCGAACCGACGTTGCTGCTCGGCGTCGTCATGCGCGGGGGGTGGAATGGGGTCCACCTTGGCAAAGCGTTGGACGTCGAAGTGGCGGCCATCAACGCCGAGATGCCGATGGGGATGAGCCTGTCCAAGGTGACGGATCAATCCGTCAACATTCGGGCGGCCGTAAACGAGTTCATGGTCAAGTTCCTCGTGGCCCTCGGCGTGGTGATGCTCGTGAGCTTTCTTAGCATGGGATGGCGCGTCGGCATCGTCGTGGCGGCGGCGGTCCCTCTGACCTTGGCCACGGTATTCATCGTCATGGCGGCCACCGGCAAGGACTTCGACCGCATCACGCTCGGCTCGTTGATACTGGCCCTGGGACTCCTGGTCGATGACGCGATCATCGCCATCGAGATGATGGTCGTGAAGATGGAGGAAGGTTACGACCGCATCGCGGCAGCGGCCTATTCGTGGAGTCATACCGCCGCCCCCATGCTCGCCGGGACTCTGGTGACTGCCATCGGCTTCATGCCGAACGGTTTCGCCAAGTCGACCGCCGGCGAGTACACCAGCAACATGTTCTGGATTGTCGGCATCGCGCTGATCGCTTCTTGGATCGTAGCGGTCGTGTTCACGCCCTACCTGGGGGTGAAGCTGCTACCGAACATCGAAAAGCGTGAGGGCGGGCACGAGGCGATCTACAATACGCCGCCATACAACCGCTTCCGGCAGCTCCTTGGTGTTGTGATTCGCCGTAAATGGCTGGTCGCGGCAAGCGTGGTCGCGGCGTTCTTCGTCGCGGTACTCGGCATGGGCGTGGTGAAGAAGCAGTTCTTTCCGACTTCCGATCGACCGGAAGTACTGGTCGAAGTGCAAATGGCGTATGGCACTTCTATCGAGCAGACGAGTGCCACCATCGCCAAGGTCGAGGCTTGGCTGGCCAAGCAGCCGGAAGCCAAGACCGTTACCGCCTATGTCGGTCAAGGGGCGCCGCGCTTCTACCTCGCGATGTCACCGGAGCTACCCGATCCCTCCTTCGGGAAACTCGTCGTATTGACGGAGAGCGAACAGGCGCGTGAGGCGCTCAAGCTCAGACTGCGACAGGCGGTGGCCGACGGCCTGGCACCGGAGGCCCGCGTGCGAGTGACTCAACTGGTGTTCGGCCCGTACTCGCCCTTCCCCGTGGCTTTCCGTGTAATGGGTCCAGACCCGAACAAGCTTCGTGACATTGCGGCGCAGGCCCATGTCGTGATGCAGGCCAGCACCCTGATGAGAACAGTCAACAGCGATTGGGGCGAGCGCGTGCCCGCGCTGCGTTTTTCCCTCGATCAGGACAGGCTCCAGAGCATCGGCTTGACATCCAGCGACGTGGCCCAACAGCTTCAGTTCCTCCTGAGCGGCATCCCGGTCACCGACGTTCGCGAAGACATCCGTTCGGTGCAGGTCCTAGCTCGCTCTGCCGGAGACGCGCGGCTCGATCCGAACAAGATCGCCGATTTCACTTTGGTGGGCACGGCGGGCCAACGGATTCCGCTATCGCAGATTGGAACCGTGGAGATCCGCATGGAAGACCCGATCCTGCGTCGCCGCGACCGCATGCCGACGATCACCGTGCGCGGCGACATTGCCGAGGGCATGCAGCCCCCGGATGTGTCCACGGCCGTGTGGAAGGAACTCCAGCCCATCATCGCCCAACTGCCGGCGGGCTATCGAATCGAGCAGGGCGGTTCCATAGAGGAGTCCGGCAAGGCAAATCGCGCCTTGGCTCCCCTGTTGCCAATCATGATCGCCCTCGCGCTGATCACCATCATCGTTCAGGTCCGCTCGATTTCCGTGATGACGATGGTGTTCGCAACCGCACCACTGGGCCTCATCGGGGTCATTCCGACCTTGCTGCTGTTCCAGCAGCCGTTTGGCATCAACGCGCTGGTCGGCCTGATCGCGCTTTCCGGAATCCTGATGCGCAACACCCTCATCCTGATCGGCCAGATCCGCCAGAACGAAAAGGATGGATTGGCGCCATTTGATGCGGTAGTCGAGGCCACCGTGCAGCGCTCCCGTCCGGTCATTCTGACGGCGCTCGCCGCCATGCTGGCGTTCATTCCGCTCACCCAGTCGGTTTTCTGGGGAACGCTGGCATACACCTTGATTGGGGGAACCTTCGGCGGGACGGTTCTCACGCTCGTGTTCTTGCCGGCTTTGTATGCCATCTGGTTCAAGATCACATCGGCGGCAAAGGACCGGCAACTCGTTTCTGCGACTCAAACGGCGTCTGTCGCAGGTGAGATGGAGCGAAGCTGGGCGGGGACGCTCGCATTACGAAAGGGCTGAGATGGCCCGGATTGATAGACGCCTTTGAATGGGGACACGACCCCTGAGAAGGTGTATCATGGGCCACCTCAACCTGACCCAAACTCAGACCGGCTTATCGGTTTGTGTTGTCTTCGACTCAGAAGTGGCATCGACAAATACTGCGTCCTGCAAGGCGAAAATGTCATGGTCTCTGACCCGTTGTGCCTTCACACTTGATTAGTGTATACGCTAATCATTCTGCTGAGCGCGATGCAAGGCTGAGATTTGCTGGAGGCGCGATTGTACGGCACGGCACAGCAACATTCCATTTGCCTCTGGGCGTCCTCATTTGTCTGTACCGTCCTGATCTGGTGCTTCGCAGACGGGCCGATTGGCTCCGCGGACAGCGCGCAGTTACGGATTCGCAAGGAGCTCCTCGTGCAGCAGTCTGATCGGGCGCTGATCACGGTGACGGGCCGTATCGAATCGGTCGAGACGGTGCCTGAGAAAGAAGACTGTAGTGTCCAGGCGTCGATTCGTGTTGCAGAGATCAGAGTCGCGGTGGTCGGTGAATGGATCAATGCCTGTTCGACGAAGCTCGAGCCAAGTGAGATCGCGGCATTGTCGGAGAACGGCGAGGTGCCGATTGAAGGCGTCTTTCGCATTTGGTTCGAACGGGCCGGCGGCAAGGACGACGTCTTGTCGGAAGAGCACGAGCCGGGGCCATCCTCGGATTCTCCTCCCAAACATGCGATTGAAATCGACCCGGTGGTCCTGGTCGGTCAACGGCAGTTCTACGATACGGTCAGAGCCATGGAATGGTTCGATTTCGATGTGCATGGAACCCCGGCGTTGCATCGGTTATTGAAGCGCAAGGTCACGATCGATGGCTATGAAAGCGATGACGGCACTCCCTATGTCGCCATTGAAAGCGGAGGATCGCTGCCGAACCATTTTCAACTGAAAGCGGTCCTGAAATCGAGACCCATGAAGACAGAAGACGGCTACTCGGCTTCGATCGATATCATGGACAAGCAGAAGACGATCGCCTCAGGCATCCGGGTCTTCACGATTGGCGGGACGAAAGCCAATGATTCACTGAAAAGCTTGAAGAGAAATGCCGAGTTTTCCTTCTGGGGTATCACACGACTGGATGGGAAGAAAGCGTTAAAGGTCCTGGAAGACGACGCCGGCTATCACATCCCGATCCCGCTTGAATTCGTTCTTCTCGACATTCATAAATAGACCCTTGGACTCCTCGGATGAGAACAAGGGCACGGCGAAGTCCTGGCCGCCGCTCTGGTCTATCGGCTTAGCGATGGCGCTCATGCTGATTGTTCCCGCACTGCTTTATTCAATGGCGCCGGAAGGACCGATCCGGGAGGGGAGTACGGTGTTCGGCAGCGGGCGCCACAAGGTCATCCTGGCGCATCCCACCGACTACCAGCATGCGGGCTATGAGAGCACCTGCGTGCTCGAATTCCGAGATCCGCTGCTCGTGATCAGCCGGCCGGACGAAAATCACACCGGACCGTTTCGCGCTCAGATCCAAGGCAAAACGAAACTGGAATTTCCCTTCTGTCCCCCGCAAGCTGAAGTGATCGTGAAGCCGTCTTATGTCTTTCAAAAGTCCAATCTCTTGACCGACTTGAAGGATAGTCTCCAGCAGCTCTTCAAGTAGTCCCGTCGCCGGTCGGCTTCTGAGCAGACAATGGCGTCGCAATGTGCTCCAGCGATCGCCGCTCGGCCTTGACCCCTAAGAATACCTCGACGATCGCGCCCACCAACATGAACCCGGCTCCGACGAGATAGCCGTAGAAGACGCTTGTGGCGGATGTCTCGATGAGCTTTCCAAAGAGCCACGGCGCGACGATACCTGCTCCCTGTCCCACGATGAAAAAGAAGGCGATGGCCATGGCTCGAATCTCCATCGGGAACACTTCACTCACGGTGAGATAGGCCGCGCTGGCGCCCGCGGAGGCAAAGAAAAAGATGATCGCCCAGGCCAACGTTTGTGTCTGGGACGTGAAATAACCGTGCAAGAAGAGATAGCCCGTCATGCCCAGCAAGATTCCCGACAACGCATAGGTAAAGGTAATCATCGGCTTGCGGCCGATCGTATCGAAGAAGCGTCCGAGCAGAAGAGGGCCGAGAAAGTTTCCGATCGCAAACGGAAGAATATACAGCCCGATGGAGCTGCTCGGCACATCGTAAAACTTGGTGAGCACGAAGGGATAGGTAAACGAGAGCGCATTGTACATGAAGGATTGTGTGACCATCAGCGTGATGCCGAGCACCGTGCGCTGAGGATAGGTTCGAAAGAGTTCTCGGATGACGGTGCGGAAGGTGGCCGGAGCCTGCCGATGCACCGTGATCGATCCGTGCGCCTCAGCCAAGCGTTCCAGACCCTCATCTTGGCGGACTTTCGCTTCAATCGCCTCGACGATCGCCTCAGCCTCGTGCACCTGTCCATGGGTCATGAGCCAGCGGGGACTTTCCGGAACGATGCGGCGGACGATGACAATGCAGAGTCCCAGGATCGCGCCGAATGCGAAACAGAGCCGCCACCCCAGCGGCTCGGGAATGAGTTCCGGATTCAGCAGAAGCAGTGTGAGAAGCGCGCCGCCCGCTGAACCGAGCCACCAACTGCCGTTGATCGCCAGATCCGTATGTCCCCGTGACCGCGCCGGAATCAGCTCGTCGATGGCGGAATTCATCGCCGCATATTCCCCGCCGATACCCGCTCCGGTGAAGAAGCGGAAGAACATAAAACTCCATAGATCCCACGAGAAGGCGGTGAGGACCGTGGCCACCAGATACAACACGAGCGTAATCATGAACCACTTTTTTCGTCCCTGGCGATCCGTCAGATACGAGAAGACGAAGGCTCCGGATACGGCGCCGGTGAGATAGGCCGATGCCGTGAGCCCGACCTGCGATTCGGTGAGATGGAGTGTGGCCGGATGCGTGAGGACGGGACCCAGGGCGCCGACGATAGACACTTCCAGACCGTCGAGGATCCAGGTAATGCCGAGCGCCGTGACGATCAGCCAGTGCCATCGCGACCAGGGCAGGCGGTCCAAGCGCTGGGGAATATTGGTGCTGATACCGTGGCGTTCGGCTGTGGCCATGCCATGGTTTTACCACTATTCATTCTTACGGGCTGTCAGTGCGTCGGTGGTGCTGTAGGAGCGTGTCGGCAAACGGTCTCGTGGAGAAGGTCAAATCTAAGCCTTGATCTTCTCCGCGAACGCTTTACGAAACTTGGCCAGTTTTGGGCCGACCACATACGTGCAGTACGGCTGGAGCGGATTGCGCGCAAAGTATTCTTGATGGTAATCCTCGGCGACGTAGAACTGCCCGGCAGGCGTCACTTCAGTCACGATAGGGTGATTGAAGAATCTCTCTTTCGTCAGCTCGGCGATGAGGTCCTGCGCGACGGTCTTTTGCTCCGGCGAGTGATAAAAAATCGCCGAACGGTATTGTGTACCGACGTCATTGCCCTGTTGATTCAACGTCGTGGGATCGTGAATCGCAAAGAAAACTTCAAGAATCTCCCGGAAGGAGACGGTCTTTGGATCGTACGTGAGCTGCACCGCTTCCGCATGGCCGGTCCGGCCCGAACAGACTTCTTCATAGGTCGGATGTGGCTTCGGTCCGCCCATATAGCCTGATTCGACCGAATCCACACCCTTCATCTGATCGTAGACCGCTTCCAGACACCAAAAGCAGCCGCCGGCCAGCGTGGCGAGTTCCTTTCCCTGCGATGCGATCGTGCGCGTGTCAGTCATCGTATGGTCCGTACCTTTACAGAAAGATCTCGAAAGCCGAGTGCTATTTATAACATCGACGGCCAGGGTGTTGCCAGGGATGATCGGGGATGACGAAAATCAGTGGCGCGTCTTTGGTGAAGGCAGCCTGTCAAGGCCAGAGATTCGATGCGCTGGTTTGCTCGATACGCCATGTCGGCCCGTTCAAATACAGTGGGCCTTCAAAGCCGGCAAACGCCGGCACCTCTTCGGTCAGCAACCAAAAATGGTAGTGGAACGCCGTGGGAAGTTTTCCCAGCAGTTTGCCGAAAAACGCGGTGAGGCTATCCAGTTGGGGTTCCAATACATACTGCGTCACCTGCTTGGCCACATCGCCGATACGGATCGAGGTCTTCATCGAGGGGACCAGTTTGAGCTCGATCACTTTCGGGTCAGGGGTGAAGGCGATAAAGTGAACGGTTTCGCCGTGGCCTGGTGTGAGGTTGCGGAGCAGCGTCATAACCATGCCGTTCGAGACATCGTCCGGCAAGTCGATCAGTCCGGTCAGCGGGTCATCTGCCGATCCGTTCTTGGACGATTGCAGCCGGTATTCGCCCGTTTTGCGGTCCATGGCAAGGTCGATGGTCGTTGGAAATGAGGGGCCGCGCTGAAGTAACTTATAACTTTGCAGCGTAAAGACGTGTTTCTGTGTGAAGCTGACACGCTCGTCGTGCAGCGATCCATCTTTGAAGCGGAAGATGAGCCGGCCGTCTACGAGCTCGCCATGGGTCTTCTGAATCATCTCACCGTCCGCCAGCCGATCGCCGCGGTCATCCCGGAGTGTTAAATATCCGTGAGCGGCGCCTTCGACAAAACGCACGGGAATCTGCGCGGCTTCTGCAGAGAGCACGAGCATCAGCATGAGTCCGATGAGAAAGGCGGGCGTCAATAATCTATACTGCGGTGCGTTTGAAAGCATGTCATGGATCATGACGTGAGATGCGACTTTTATCCGTAACAAAGATTTGATATTTATCGACTGTTCAAGTGAGCGCCTATATATCATTGTTCTGAAGGTGCAAGACTCAGCTATTCGGCCTTGTTCGCTCGAGGGAGATGCTTAACTGAGAGAGTTTTCGGCCAAACCCTTCCGCCGTATTCAAAGTATGGACCATACTGCCATCGACACGGGCATAGGAAATGAGGCCGCCATCGCCAAGCGGAACGACGAGGACCTTATCTCTGGCCATATCGCTTGCGAATGTTTGCACCTGTGCATCACTTCCCAGTAGCCTGTCCAATGGGATTGACCGGTCCGTCGTTACAAGCACGAGTCGGCCCGGACAATTCCGAATGGGTCTCCACTGCCAGCGGTCCAGGAGAGTTTGGATAGAGACCATCGATCATCCTTTCTGCCTATTTTACCAGAGCTTTTTGCAGGGGAGCAGTCGGTAAAGTCGCCATTTGATGGCCATTACGTAGCAGAACATGGAAGACGAACGACAAGCGCGAAGAGAGGTTCAATTGCCGGTCTCGTTTATCGGCGATGTCAGGGGCGCCGGTATCGTCGGGAATCTCTCCAGCGGCGGATGTAAAATTGAAAGCGACATCCCGACGAAGAACACTCAACTATTGGTATTGCGACTCTCACTTCCGCACGAGGTCTTACCGGTCGTCATTGATGTGGCGACTGTCCGCTGGTCCAAAAGTCCTACATTTGGCGTGCAATTCCTTTCGGTGAAGGCGGCCGAACAACAACGCCTCGATCGGTATCTCGCCATGCTGCCTCTATAGACCCACCCGACATCTCCTAGACTGGAGCCGGTACTGAAGAATCGCGTGATGAGGCGGTATGATCATCCTATGAGCTCCTCCACACCGCGGCCAAAAAAGAAGACGTCGGGCTGGCGACGGTGGTCAAGGGATGTAACCAGGCGCAGCGATGCGCTGGATCTCGAACAGGGCGTGTTCAAAAAGGGAAGCCCACGGCAGGTCGCCCTCTCGCTGAAGCGTTCGGCCGAATCCAGCACACGGCGAAAGAGCAGCCCTTATCGATCCGCCATGTCGATGCTGACGTTTTACATCAATCGTGCAGGTAAAACTCTGAATGCCAAGCAACGGCGTCTGTTGGACAAAGCGAAAGAGGAACTGCGGAAGGTATTCGGAAGAGCGCAGTGACCATTAGCGGAACGCAGGCACTAGGCGAGCATCAGATGGTCATTTCCCCGAGGACGAGATCGGCTGCTCGCGAATGAGCTTGCCGCCGATGTAGAGCGCTTGTTTGACGGAGTTTCCAGCGGTGTCGTAGTAGAGCACAATGGTCATATCCTCTTCGGGAAAGTACTCCTTCCACAGACCTTCCACGTGGCCTGACCGGCATTCCACTTGTTTCCAGATACGATTGCGCGCCCGGTCTTGTCCACTTCGATACGCCGTGTAGACGCCATCCTGTTTGGCATCTTTGCAGACCGTCTCAATGGAACGAGTGACGGCGGCCGTGTCGAACTTCTGTTCTTGTCCATTGGGCCCCAGAAA
>DATEPO010000064.1:0-5174 GCA_035273145.1 Nitrospiraceae bacterium | reverse complement strand
AACTGCGCCTCGAAAGAGCTTCGATCAGCGTTGGCGACGGCATTGGCGAAATTCGCCTCATCGAACAGCCGCCGCGCCGGGCGTTCGTCGATTTCGTCCGAGGCGATTTCCTCATACACGAAATTCAACTGGTCGCGGGTGATTTGCTTGAAGTCGATCTCGGCGGACAGGACATCCTCTTTCTGCTTGTCATTGATGCCCGTCCAATCGAATTCGGCTTCGAGTACGCGGAGTTTGGTCGCCTCGCTGAGTTCGCCCCAGGAATGAATATCATCCGTCTGCCAGTAAATCCTTTCCTGTTTGAGTGCGGTAAGTTGCTTCTCGATGCGCTGCTTAATATCATCCGGCATGGCTGGCTCCTGATTAGTAACCTTCATACCCAACAACAGGCTTCCAATGCTCTAATAATAGAGCCATAATACAACTCCTTTTCTCGCAAAAAGGAGCCTACCACGAACGCTTAACCGGCGCAAGTGGTAGGTTTTTCTTATTATCTCTGCTTAAATGCCACCTTCATGTAAGATTGGCCTGTGGAGAATGGCAATCCGGTTCGCAGCACAATCGCATCTGCCACGCAATGCGGAGGGCCGCCGGTTCTTAGTCCGTGCATGAATTCTCGCGATTCAAGTACAGGGGCCATATGTTGATGAGCGTTAACATTGGCCTCACAATAACCACGCATCAGTTTCCATGCCGACTGCTCCTTGGGCGGAGACCATCCATAATGGATTTTCAATTCCTGCCCTAAAGCCTTGGAAGCAAACTCAGCGGTGGAAGTATCGCAAGCGTGGATGATCCGGGTAGAGAAGCACCCCGTCAGCAATTCCGCCATGGCGCGCCCGCGTTCGCCGGGAATCGCCGCGCTGAAATTCTGCACCGACTGACTCAGGAACACACTGGCCCCGCCGAATTTGCGCGATTCCGTGAGATAAAATGAATCCGCGCTATTGACGATCTTTCCCGCTTCGTCCGCCCAGCAGATAATGGGATTAACCCACGTCGCCGGGTCGCGGCTGATAACATATTTCTGTGTTGCATACCGCCAGGCATTAAGCACGAACGCGCCGGACGATCCATACTGCCCAACGCTCATGTCCACGAAAACCCATTTTCCTTCATCCATGACTTTGGGTGTTATCGTCGATGGTTCCGACACCAGCGACCGCACGACGCCGGAGTTGAAGACGTGCAGGATGCCCGTCACACCGGCTTCGATGCCCGATCTGGGTTTTGCATCCATATTCACCCACTCACTCAGCCAATACCGCTGCCCGTTTTCCCAATCGGCCTGCTCGATCTTGTTCTTCCACTTCCCATGTGACTTCGCGAAGCACTGGTTATGGAACTTGGCTTGCCATTCCGGGCTGTTGATCGACACCTGCGATTGCGCCGCCGTCACGATGAACTCGTGCAGCCTGGGCATGGAGACTTCGCCCTCGGCCTGGCGGACGATCTCCACCGACGTCTCCATGGTCTGCCGGACTTTGATCGGCCAGAACTTGTCGCCTTCACCCCCTCCCGAGCGGGTGTTGTCGTTGTCCATCGCCTCGCCGATGGTGGTCACGGCTTTGGCGATTTCCTTGGCGTCGAGCTTCAGCTCCCTGACCAGGAAATCGACCATGTTGAAGGTGTGGTCATACTTCGGCCCGAACAGGATCAAATCCCGCTCACGCCTGGCCATCTTGAAACGGCGCTGCCAGTCGGCCAGGTCGGTGGGGGCCGACGACAATATCAGCCCCCCCGCCTTTGCCAGCGGTTTATTCCCGCGCATTCTTTCCCTCCAGTTCGTCACCGCGCCATAGCAGGATGCCCAGGGCCAGCTCGTTGCCGCTTGAACTGGTCTTACCCGATCCAGGCCGCCCCAGGATGATGACGCCGCCATCGAGCAGCATCCGCATCGTGAGGGCGTCTTCATCGGAGAACCACAGCACCGGGCGGTCAATCGGGTTGCTTTTCACGCGGATGAACATCCCCCACCTCCACATGCTCGGACAACTCACGCTCGATGCTTACAACCAGATCGAGCATCTCGTGCCAGATCGTGCCGGGCATCGTCTCCAGCAACCACTTCTGGACGTCCGGGGGAATATCCCCCGACCAATGGTGCTGCAAGGCACAGATGATGTGGAGCGACAGCGAACGGGACTGCCGACTGATCGCGTCATGCAGGTCGTCGTTCCAGCGGAACTTCATGGCTTTTCCTCTTTCGGTGGACAGGGGTTCTTCTCCTCTCGTAAACGACGGGCTTCTTCCTGCGCCTCGATCATGGCGACGAGGTGCATCAGATAGAAGAGGGGCTTGTTTTCGCCAGCCGGAACGCCCGGCCCACCGCAACCGCAAACATCTTCATGAAGCTTTTTCATTTGCTGACCTCCTAAAAAGGGAGTAGTATCAGCCACTCAAACGAAAGCCGGACAGTGCTATCAACACTTCCGGCTCTCTAACCACTAACGAGAAGGAACCTCGCCATGGCTGATGCCAATCACACCACGGAATCGTCTGCCGCGCAACCAGAAGAATATTGGAACTGCGTTTGCATCCCAATCAGTAAAGGGAAATATACAATCGTCGATACTGAAGATTTTCCTCTTATTTCTTCTTATAGTTGGCAGGCAAAGAATAACCGAGGTCGTGGATACTACGCCCGTACCAAAGTACAAATTAATGGGGATAAGCTCGGCATAACATTGCACCAGATGCTTTTCAAAGAGCTGGTCGATCATAAGGATTTAGATGGGCTAAACAATCGAAGGAATAATTTACGGCCATGCACTCATGCCCAGAATCAGCGTAATCGACCAAAACGAAGAGGAACTCATAGCAGTAAGTTCAAGGGAGTTTACTGGAATAAAAGAGAAAAAAAATGGGTAGCCTGCATGAGCGTTAATGACCGCACTCTTTATCTGGGAATCTTCACCGATGAAGTTGATGCGGCTAAGGCCTATAACCAAGCTGCGATCCGGCATAGCGGTGAATTTGCTTGGCTGAATCCTATCCCAGCCACAGAGCGTATCAGTGATTTTCATTTGTAATTACTCCTGGATATGTTATTCTGGACGGGTTGCGGAGGAATCGTGGCGCGGTGCGCCTTACGGGTAATCCCCGCCGGAGATAGACCGGCCCGCAACATCAGGCCAGCCGATGTGGCCGATAACACGGCACGCTTGCAGCGGGCGCGGGTTTTGATACGACTGACCGATCAGACGTAGCTCTGTGGTGCCATAGCGGCCCGAACAATCGCATCGCTCGCTCAAGCACCAGGCCGGGGTGTCGTTCAATCGACGGCAGAAAGGCTTTAGGCTGGAGCTTCGGCTCTGGCAGTGTCAACCCTGCAAGGGAGGGTGAAGCCTGTGTCCCTAGTCCCCGGCCTACTTCTTCAGCGCCTTCGCCTTCTTCTTCATCAGCGCGGCGAAGGTCTTGGCGTCGTGGTCGCGCTTGATCGCGTCATCGACCAGCTTCTTGATCTCGGGAGACAAGTCGGACACCGACTGCAACGTGACGCCCCGATCATCCCTGAAGGTGGCGGTCAGGCCGCCGTCGAGGATCACAGTGACGGACTTCGTGACGACCGTGGCCGCCTTCGCCTTCGGCTCGCGGTTCGCCCGCCTCCGATCCTCCCGGCTCGCGCCATTGCGAAGCGCCGACAGGGCCGCCAGTTGATCCTTCGCCCGGCTGATGTCATACGCCGCGCCGAAGCCGAAATCCCCCCTCAGAAACGATTCAAGGGCTTCCGGCATCAGCTTGTCCGGGCAGACATACTGCGTCACCATCCCCGGCGACACGCCGAGGTGCAGGGCCAGATCGCCGAGCTTCAATTCCGGGCAGAGCGTCAGCAGCTTCTTGCAATGGGCGTAAATCTCAGGCGGGGTGTTATCCTTGCGGGCCAGGTTCTCGACGCCCTGGGCCAGCCCGACCTGTAATGGGGTGATGTCGGCGGGGTAGACATCGACATCGATGGTTTCCGCTTTACCATGGACATGCGCCCAATAGCGGCGGAAGCCGTAGATCAGGTTATCCTCCGCGCGATCGATGACGCCGACTCGCTGGAGCAGGCCATTCTTCTCGATGGACGCCCAGAGATTCTTGATCCCGTCGTCGATGGTGACGGGGCGGCTGTTGGAGCCGGGCTTGATCCAGGAGAGGGGCTTGGTATCGGGGCGGGATTTGGGCAGCATCGCTCTACGTCCTTCCATCACAAAGACTAAGGGCAAAGGAGCTACGGGCGCGGATCGTCATCGTTCGGGCTTGTCGCACCGGGTCATCCCGGTTAGAATCGGCGTCGCAAGATGACTTTCGACATCCTCAGTTTTGGCGCGGAATCCGTGGGAGTCAAGAGCAAGTGGCGGAAAACCAGGAAAAAATCGCTGAATACATTCGTTCACTCCAGGAGACGCTGGAGCAGGTCGAAGGCCCGGCGTGGCAACTATTCAACGTCGCGTTTCTTGCCGGATCACTGAGGCCGCCGACCCCAGAAAACTACGAGGAATACAGCGCAATGCACGATGCAATTGCGTCGGTTATAAATCTTTCCGCCTTTGCCGAAGCAAACGCCCATACAATCGGCATCAAATGCTTCGAGATGATCCAGAATCTAAAGCTTTATTATATATTCGTGGATAATGAAGCTTACGATCAAGCCATGACAACAAAGAAAGAGCTCGCCAGCGAAATCAATGCGCTTTGCAGAAAAATTAGCGCTGCGCTGCACAGCAAGGCGAAATATCACCCGCAACCGCCGCATATTCTCGTGGTCATTACCAGCCGCGACGGGAAAGGGCGATATGCGTATGAAGACCGCGCAACGAAGAAGCGTATCGGCTCCTACGCTTCACTCAAGAGCATGCTGCCACTGGAATTTGTAAGAGACCTGCCGAGAGATTGGAAGATGCCGGAATTCAAGCATCTCTCGGAATAGCCCTTTACAATATATCTTCGCCGCACTACCATCCCTATGCAATACAGGAGGATGGTATGGCGAAAGAAAAACGGGCGAAGACGCCCCGCGCGAAGAAGCGGCCCGGCGACGATTACACGATGATGCCCGCGAGCGAACCCTTCCCGCTCGCGGAAGCGCCGGACAAGATCGACCTGACCAAGCTGGCCGATCCGCCCAAAGAGGAGCCGAAGCCGGAACCCGTCCCGGAACCAAAGCCGGAGGATAACGGCAAGCCGCA
>DATEPO010000063.1:0-4609 GCA_035273145.1 Nitrospiraceae bacterium | reverse complement strand
TCGGATCGTCGTTCGTATACGGCAGCACGATGAATCCTTCTTTGACCAAAATCTTAGCCGCTTCAATCAAGCCCGCCGTATCCGGAAAGAGCGTTCGCTCATCCCCGATCACTTCCAACTTCACAAGATCGGACACACCCGCGGCGCGCGCCAATCGCGCATAGCGCAAGGCATCTTCTACGGTGTAACATCCGGCCGTATTCGGCAAGATGACGTACTTCTTCGGATCTAAGTAATCTAAAAGATTATCCTTGGAACGATCGGTAATATTCACGCGCCGGACCGCCACGGTCACGACATCTGCGCCTGAGACATCGATCGCTTTTTTGGTCTCGACGAAATCTTTGTACTTACCGGTCCCCACCCATAGCCGAGACTTGAATTCCCTCCCGGCAATCACCAATCGATCATTGTGCTCATTCATAATGACACCGTTTAGATGATTCTTCCGCGCCTTCACTCCATCAATACAGGGGAGAATTGGGACTGGCCTCCCCTGCGCGCATGGAACGAGCATATGCTGATATGCGTCGTGCTGCGAGCACAGAGGCCATCCAATTCTCCCTTACCACTTCACTTCCTCCGCCGATAAAGCTGATAATCTCTACCCGATCGCCATCCTGTAAACTCTGCCGTTCGAAATTCTGCCGATCCACGATTTGGAGATTGACTTCAACAGCCACACGTTCCGAGCGAATGTCCAGTTGCTTTAAGAGGCCGGCTACCGTAGAGCCGGATGGGGCCGTCTGACGTTCACCGTTCACCTGAATATGAATCGATGTATCGGGGCTCGCGTCTGTCAACACTTCACCTGATTGCAGAGAAGCGGCGTACGTCATCGTATGAGACGATTCACGCGCTTGTCAACCAAGCTTTCCCTCGAAGTTAAATGAGCTAGACCTCGCGTAAAATCTTCTGTAGCCTAGGAGTCTGTCCGAGTAAGTCACGCTACTGCGCAAACGATCTGCAGGCATCTGCGTCGTTCTCGGCCCGAAAAACTCCTCAACGTATTGCAGTATTGCAGCGAATACGTTTCCGGTTTTTTCGAGCTTGCGGCCTCGCATCTGCCCGCACCTCCTTCGCCTCGCAAACGAATGATTACTCGGTCAGACTCCTAGCCATGAGGAGAAGAGGTATGACGGACACGAATCGAAGGTTGGCCGCTTTGTTTCAGTCCACGGCGGACCAGTTGGAAGCAAGACGAGAGAACCCACACCGCATTCGAGCCTACCGTCGCGCCGCCGAATCTGTTTTACGGCTCAATGATGATATCGTGGCTATCGCACGACGCGGGGGATTGAAGGAGATCTCAGGCATCGGAAAAGATCTCGCGGCCAAAATCGAAGAATTTCTCAAGACAGGATCGATCCAAGCCTACGAGCAACTCCAAAGACCGCTTCCGCCTGACATTGCGACCTGGACCACCTTGCCCGGCTTGACTGACGTGGCCGTGCAGCATCTTTACTTTCGTCTGGGCATTGCCACACTTGACGATTTGGAAACGCTCGTGCGGTCACATTTACTGCGGACGCTTCCCGGCGTTGTCGTGATGGAAGAGAAACTACTCGCAGCCATTGTCCATTTGAAGGCTAAGGCTCAAGGTGAGGTGAAGGGCGAGAAAATCTCTTCTCTTCTCCCTCAACCTTAGCCGCAACCTCAACCCGACTCATCAGATCGGCCTCAGGTCCTTAAAGATCTTCCAAGTCTTCAGCAGTTCGACTGCCTTTTGTAGTTGTGGATCGTCTTCAATTGCCCCTTCGCCCAACGGCTCGCTTAAGGCCCCGTTGTTTTTCGGTGCCTGCTCATCCGGCTTCGCCGACGGAGACGTCTCTTTCGGCTTGGACGTCTTCACCTCGGCATCCTTTTCCTTATCCTTGTCCTTCTCTTTCTCAGTTGTTTTCGCAGCGGCCTGCTGAGCTTTGACGACGATGTCGGGTGTGATGCCTGTCGACTGAATGGATCGTCCTTTTGGCGTATAGTACTTGGCCGTCGTCAATCGCAATCCTGACCCGTCTCCTAACGGCAAGATGGTCTGGACAGAACCTTTTCCAAAGCTTGTGGTCCCGACAACGACCGCTCGACCCCAATCTTGCATCGCTCCGGCAACGATCTCAGAAGCGCTTGCCGACCCCTCGTTGACCAAAATGATCATGGGATGATCGTCGAGCTGATCTTTTGCGCGCGAGAAATATTCATCCTTCTTTCCATCCCGGCCTTTGATTGAGACGATCAGCTTTCCGGGCGCCACGAATTGTTCCGATACCTCCACGGCGGCGGTCAGCAAGCCGCCTGGATTATTACGGAGGTCCAAGACCATGCCCGTTAATTTCTGTTCTTTAAACTGTCTTAAGGCCTTGTTAAGGTCCTTTCCGCTCTGTTCCTGAAATTGAGTCAACCGAACATAGGCAATGGTATTCTCAATGACTCGAGATCGAACGCTTTCAATCCGAATGGTATCCCGAATCAACGTGAACTGCAGGGGATCCGCGGCTCCCTCTCGCTGAACCGTAAGATTGACCTTCGACCCTTTCGGACCGCGCATTTTCTGAACGGCCTCCATGAGCGTCAGGTCTTTCGTCGTCTCATCGTTCACTTTGATGATAAAATCTCCCGACTTGATCCCGGCTTTTTGCGCCGGCGTGCCTTCGATGGGCGCAATGACCGCCAAACGATTCTCTTTAATGCCGATTTGAATTCCGACGCCCCCGAACTCGCCTTTCGTCTCGACCTGAATCTCCTTGTACATCTCCGGCGTCATGTAGGCCGAATGGGGATCGAGCGTAGACAGCATGCCACGGATTGCGCCCTGCACCAGGTCTTTGACCTTGGCTTCCTCGACATAATGCTTTTGAATTTGGGTCAGGACCTCAGAAAAGGTCTTGAGTTCCTCATACGTCTCGGTTGCCTGGACCGTTCGCTCCCACCCTTTGCCGATCAGCACGCCCATGACCACCGCCATCACGATGATGACCGATCCGACGTACCAAGACTTGCGCGGTCGTTCGTATTCCATGACAGTTCCTTTCTCGGTAATGACCTAAATCTTCTTGTATAGAAATGCCAAGAGGATGCTCAAAAAAGCTGTCCAACAAGGGCACAGCCGTAGGCAACACCACAGGCGTACCCACTGGAGTACGTTGAGGATGTTGACAAGGCGAGAACGCTGTTGGAAGCTTTTTTCAGCATCCTGCAAGCTACCTCCGTTTGGCAAGCCACGCGAGCGGATCCACCGCCTGCGCTCCTTGCCGCAGTTCAAAGTATAGCGTGCTGTCACCTGTAAGTCCGGTATCGCCGGTTTCACCGATCACAGACCCGATTCCCACCTGTTCACCCACCTTGACCAGCAATTTGGACGCATGCGCATACAGCGAGAAAAATCCGTTGGCGTGATCGAGGATAACGACCTGACCATACCCTTTCAACCAGTCGGCAAACACTACGACACCGGACATGACGGATCGAATCGCACTGCCTTCATCCGTCCGAATTTCGATGCCCTTTCGCTGAACATAGGTGTTGAAAGTCGGGTGTTTCTGTCGTCCGAAAAAAGAGAGAATCTCTCCCTCGGCCGGCCAGTGCAATCCACCCTTGAGCGGATGGCTCCCTTTCACATCTTTTGGAGGTTGAAACGCGGCTGTTTTACGCCGCTCTTCCAGCTCTTTTAAAAGCCCGTCCACCCGGGACGCAGACCGCTCCAGTTCCGCTAACGCATGTTCATACGCTTCCTTTTGCTGCGTGATATTCGCAAGGATCACATTCTTCTTTCGCTTGAGCCCCTGGATTTCGCCCACTTTCTTTTCCGTATGATACTTGATGACCAACATTTCGTCGCGCGCCACGGCTCGCTGACGTTCCATCCGCTCCAGGCGGTCGACGTCCTCCCGATAAGCTTGCATCAAATCATACTCTCGTTGGGAAACCGCAGACAAATATTGCAAGCGCTGCTGAAACGCCTCATAATTATCTGCAGCCAGTAATGCCCCGAGATGTCCGAAACGCCCCTCCATATATTGAACGCGAAGACGAGCCAAAATCGAATGACGCCGATCGTCGATGGTGCTCCGCAGACCGGCCAGATGATCATTAATGCGCTCGATCTCGTGATCTTTTTCTTTTAGTCGTCGATTGATGATCGTCCGCTCCTGCCGTTTCTTGAGCAACGTATCGTCGAGATCCTGAATTGCCTGCAAGACAGACTCTTTCTTCTTGTCTGTGTCCTGCGCGTGCTTTTTTTTATTTTCGATTTCTTGTTGAAGCTTTTCCAGCGTCCGCCGTTCCCGCTCGATTTTGTCGGCCAACGGATCTGTCCGATCTTTCGCGGCATAGGCTGGAACACCTACCACGAGACTGCAGAGAATCATGACACCGATCGCGTGCCGGCGGTACTCACTCATGACCGGGCCCTTTCAAAGGCCAACAACGACACGAGACTGCCGACCGAGCCCAGCAGTAGCCCTGTCAACACAATGAGCAAGGACACCTGTCCGGGGAAAAACGTGAAGGCCACGCCGCTCCCGAGAAGATGGCTTTGCGGTCCCACGCGGAGCTTCAGTAACTCAAATCCTAGCTTCAAGAGAGAGAGTGAGAGCGCGCCGCCCAATGCACCCAG